>JAZJYB010000176.1:0-6978 GCA_040390685.1 Pseudomonadota bacterium
TAACATGGTAAGTACGACCGGAAGCAGGATGAACGCGTCGACCGCTCATTCTGTCAACGATGGCACTGTCAGGCACATCGATTTCAAGGACATAATCAATGCTGACACCAGCATCTTTCATGGCATCAGCCTGAGGAGTTGTGCGAGGAAAGCCATCAAATAAATAACCGTTCGCGCAATCCGCCTGCTTCAATCTATCCTTAACCAAACCGATAATGATATCGTCAGAGACCAAGCCTCCGGCGTCCATGACTTTTTTAGCTTCAAGACCCAGTGGCGTGCCAGCTTTGACCGCTGCGCGTAACATGTCTCCAGTTGAAATTTGAGGAATATTAAATTTTTCCTTGATATACGTGGCTTGTGTGCCCTTGCCTGCTCCTGGTGCTCCCAATAAAATAAGACGCATTTTAGTTCCTAAGACTAGTTTGAATTTTTTGCGTACGGCCATGATCCGAAAGGATAACAATCGTACAAATTTGGTTTACTGCAATTTGAAGCTGATGATACTTACCTGGATTTATTTTTATAGTTCTAGTTTTGCCAGCATCAGTTTTAACACAGTTTCTTTTCACGAAACTTACCACACTTTTTTTATTTATTGATGCTTTGCCATGCTGGCACGCAGGAATTTTATCAATCATGCACAAAAAAACTTCTTACCTTGATTAAATCCTCGATGGTATCTACCCCGGGCGCAGGACTAGCTTCCGTTATATGCACTGCAATAGCATGTCCATTCCACAAAACCCGGAGTTGTTCCAATGCCTCAATCTGCTCCAAAGGTGATTTCTCAAGCAAAGGATAGGACTGCAAGAAATCATTCCGGTACGCATACAATCCAATATGGCGTAACGCCACATAATATGGCGGCAGAACGTCTTTATTCATTGCGAAGGCATCTCTATGCCAAGGAATTGTCGCGCGCGAGAAATACATCGCACGACCCATTTTATCCAACACTACTTTAACCACATTTGGATTAAACGCATCTTGCATGTCGTGGATAGCATGCGCTGCAGTTGCCATCGGCACTTGCAGATTTACCAAGGCAGCGGTAGCGGCAATTAAATCTGGCGCAATTAAGGGCTCATCACCCTGAACATTCACAACTACTGCATCGGCAGCTAAGCCCATCACAGCGGCAACTTCTGCGATACGGTCGGTACCGGATGGGTGATCTGAGCGTGTCATGCATGCCGGAATACTGTGTTCTTTACACGCTGCGAGAATATCCAGATGATCAGTCGCCACCATAATTTGACTGGCGCCAGACAATAAGGCACGCTCAGCCGTACGCACCACCATCGGCTTGCCAGCAATATCTGCTAAAGGCTTGTTCGGCAGGCGACTTGAGGCCAGCCGCGCCGGGATAATGACAGTAAAACCCACTTACTTCACTTGCTCAGTGACGTCCAAGACACGCGCCTGATCCGCCCACATAATAGGAATGTCATCACGAATAGGGTAAGCAAGACGATCTGCATTACAGATCAATTCTTTGGCGTCTTTGTCATACACCAGCGGACCTTTGCACAAGGGGCAAACCAAAACATCAAGCAAGCGTGCGTCCATTCTGTTTCTCCGAAATCAATTTAAGTATGTTTGCCAACAAATCTGGCGCAAGTTGCGCGCTAACGGGGGCGACCCAAATACGCACATCGTTCCGCAGTTCGGCTATCTGGCGACATTTTACTGCATCCTTTTCGGTGATCAGGATGATATCGGCATCAATATCGCAAAAAGATTTTGCGGAAAATACATGATGATCGTTCAAAGGCAGTGACGCAAAATTTAATCCGGCACGCCGCAGCATAGCGAAGAATCGTTCCGGGTGGCCGATACCGGCAGCCGCCGTGATACGTTTCTCCTTAATTTCTGTCAGTGTCATTACTTGTTCTGGCGCGCTCAGACAAAATATTTTATCCGGCATCAATTGCATATGTACTGCATCGTAACCGATACCTGCAACCGATATTTCAGCCGGGGCATTGAGTATGGTGAAATCGCGCCGCCGCTGCGCTGTCTCACGTAGAGGACCAGCCGGTAGCAACCAGCCATTCCCGACACCGCGTTGATCAAACATGAGAATTTCCACATCGCGTGCCAAGGCATAATGCTGTAAGCCGTCATCAGAAATAATAATATTGATGCTTGGATGCGCGAGTAATAAGGCGCTCGCCGCGGCGACCCGGTTACGCCCCACCATTACAGGGCAATCCGTCCGCAGCACGATGAGTAAAGGTTCATCGCCAACTTCACTGGCACTTGAATCGGAATGCACTTCAGTGATTGTTGCGGCATCTGCCGCGTAACCACGAGAGATTACACCTGGTCGCCAACCCGCCAGTTTCAGCTGCTGCACTAGCCAGATCACCAATGGCGTTTTGCCAGTACCGCCGAGGAAAATATTCCCGACTACGACAATGGGAACGTCTAATTTGGTCTGCGACTTAAGGCCCAGCACAAACAGCACGGAGCGGAAACTGATGATGAGTTGAAAAATTTTCGCAACTGGCCACAATAGGCAAGCAATGACGCCGCGCCCCGACCAGACACGTAGAAAAAACGTTTCAAGATTGGAACGCACGGAACAAACTCCATATAAACAAGCCTAGTAGCAAGTATAAAAATACCCGCTACCAGGTTTGCAATTTTTTAGGGGAGGCCAAAATTACTGGGATTTATTTGGATTTAGTAGACGCTTGCGCCGCGAAAGTGACTTTAGCCAAACCCGCGATTTTAGCCGCTTGCATTACATCGACGACAGACTGATGAGTAGTTGCGCGATCGGCATTGATGATCACGACCGGGTCGTGTTGTGCGCCATCTTTGCTTGACTCGATTGCGTTGGCAGCTTGTTTCAAATCATTGGCCAAAGTTTCTGTATCCAAAAATGACACCGGCTGACTATTAATTTTATAGCGCCCTTGAGCATCGATACCGATTTCGATTTGATCCGGCTTCACCTGCGCTTTTTCTGCATCGGCGGTTGGCAGGGTAATTTGTAATTCAGTAAAACGACTGTAAGTGGTCGTCACCATCAAAAAAATTAGTATGACCAGCAACACGTCAATAAAAGGAATCAGGTTGATTTCTGGATCTTCCCTGCCCTTACCTTTGCGAAAATCCATCTTATTTTCTCGCGCCGTGAACGGTGTCGACGAACTTGACTGCCTGCTGTTCCATATCGACCACCAGGCTATCGACCAAAGCGCGATAATGCCGGTAAAAAACCATCGCAGGCATCGCGATTAACAAACCGAAACCGGTATTGTAAAGAGCCACTGAAATACCGTGCGCCAGCTGCGCCGGGTTAGCTCCGGCGGAATTTTGTGAACCAAAAATTTCTATCATCCCGACGACTGTGCCAAACAAACCCATCAAAGGCGCAAGCGAAGCAATCGTGCCGAGGGTGGTCAAGAAACGTTCAAGTTCATGAGCAACACCGCGACCCGCTTCCTCGATTGACTCCTTCATCACTTCTCGTGGCGCATTAACATTGCGCAGGCCAGCCGCGAGCACTTTACCCAAGGGAGAATTATTCGCCAACTGATCAATCACCTCTTGCTTCACCTTACCTGCGTGATATACGCGTATGACTTCAGCAAGTAAGGTTTTTGGCAGGATGCGTTGACGACGTAGCGACAAACTGCGCTCGATAATCAGGGCTAGCGCGATGATAGACGCAGCGAGTAAAAGGTAGATCGGCCAACCAGCGGCTTGAAGAATAGCGAACAAATGAAACTCCTTAGCGTATGAATCTAGCCCTGCAATGTAGCCTGTTGTGTGCTTGTGAGCAAGTGGATGCTGACGATTTTTTTAATTTTGGTATTTAGCACAACGCAAACCAAACATAGTTTTGCACACAAACTGTGTGCAAGCTTGTGGATATCTTCGATTTATCTTCTTAACAGTTTGATTTTACTCAGTTTTTATATCTTGCCCTCGAAATAGGCAGTACGCAACTAGCATCGCCAGCTGAGCAATTTCAAAGCATGCGTCGAAATAAAAAGTTCTCCACAGATTCTGTGGACAAGATTGTGCACAAAGTTCTGACTACTTCTTAAGTCCATGATTTCATGCCATAAACTTATCCTGCTAAAGAATCAGGCAGGTCGAAATAGTTGAGAAAGAGTTGAGCAACAGTTGAAACATATCGGTAAAACGCACGAGGCCAGATTAGTGGAACTTGATTCCACACTTTCTGTGGATAAGTTTGTGTACAAGATTAAGCAAGCAAACCAAAGTCCTTGATTTATAAGCATTTTCTGAAAATGCCCAATTATTGAGCAAAAAATATTATTCATTAAAAACAAAGACTTACGACAAACAACTAGTTTACTTTTGACTTCCGACACACTTAATGACATTCTGGCGACCAGACCACGCTTCTGTGGACAGCTTTTATCGCTACATCCCCTATGAACACTAATTCGCACTTGCCAAATCCACTGTCCGCGGGTTCTGTCATCACAGTTTCCGCGTTAAACCAAGCGGTTGCTCAACTTTTGGAACGAAACATACCACTGACGTGGGTTTCCGGCGAAATTTCGAATTTTACCCGCGCCACGTCTGGGCATTGGTACTTCACGCTAAAAGACAGTGCTGCGCAAGTAAAGGCCGTGATGTTTCGTGGCCGCGCGCAATATGCCGATTTTGCCCCGCGCGAAGGCGACAAAGTCGAAGTGCGTGCCCTGGTCAGCTTATATACACCTAGAGGTGATTACCAGATCAACGTTGAAGCGATACGTCGCGCCGGCGTTGGCAACCTGTATGAAGCCTTCCTGCAATTGAAAGAAAAATTGGCCAAGGAAGGTCTGTTTGATCCCGAGCGCAAACGTGCCATTCCGCCATTTATCAAATGCATAGGTATCGTCACCAGTTTGCAAGCTGCGGCATTGCGCGACTTGTTGGCAACACTCAGACGACGCGCTCCACACGTCAAGGTCATTTTGTATCCGACACCGGTGCAAGGCGATGGAGCCGCAGAAAAGATTGCACAGGCGATTGCCACCGCGTCTGCCCGTGAAGAATGTGAAGTATTGCTGGTGTGTCGCGGTGGCGGCAGCATTGAAGATTTATGGTCGTTCAATGCAGAAATCGTGGCACGCACGATTGCTCATTGCAGCATGCCGGTGATTAGTGGAGTTGGCCACGAAACCGACTTCACCATTGCCGATTTTGCCGCAGATCTACGTGCACCGACTCCCACTGCGGCGGCTGAACTTACCACACGCACCCGGGCAGAATGGCTGGCGCAAGTCGGTCAATTGCAGCAGCATTTACAGCGCAGCGTGCAAAGGCAGATCTCGACCAAAGCGCAATCACTAGACTGGACCGCGCGCCGACTGCTGAGTCCGATCGCTGCCATTGCCAACAAGCGCATGCAAGTTCAGGCATGCTCACAAAGACTGCAATATGCCATGCAAACTCCGCTGCAAATTGGCCAGTCGCGCTTGGCGCAGCTGCAAACCCGGATGACCGGCAGCCGGCCGAAACTGAACTTGCATCAGCTTCATCTCGATGCCGCACAGCGTCGACTGCGGGATGGCGTCGCACGGCAAATCCAGCAACAAAAAAATATGCTCAATTCCATGACATCCCAACTTGAGCTACTAAATCCACAACGCACTTTGGAACGTGGCTATGCCATTTTAAGTGACGACAAGGGAAAGCTCATCCGGTCTAGTCACGATATCAAGGTGAACCGCGTCATTACGATACGTACCGCGACTGATAGCGCGGAAGTCGGCATCAATTCCGTGCAAGCGAAGCTAGTAGAGAACCCTTAAGTCACTTCCAGAGTAAAAATTACTTCGGGCTTGTCAACATTTGCAAGGCTACTTTTAGCGTTTCAGATTTTTGAAACGCGGATTTTTGAAACTCAATATAACCCTTCGATTCGTATGGGTTAAGAATAGATTTTTTCAAATAAGCAATGGACGACCGAAACCTCGTATGGTAATCTGAGCCACTTTTAATTTTAGGGGGAGTCAGCATTATGGGCGCAATTTTCCAATCACTTGGACGAACCATCATCGCAGGAATTGTCCTGTTAATTCTCATCATTCTTCTGACGAGTGCCGCTACCGGTACAATGATCGAGTTCAACCATGCATGGTCAACATTCTTCATGCGTTGGCTGCATGTGCTGTCAGGTATTATGTGGATCGGGCTGTTGTGGTATTTCAACTTCGTGCAGATTCCATCCATGCCAAAAATTCCGGATGAGCAAAAACCTGCCATCGGCAAGGTTATCGCTCCTACGGCGCTTTTCTGGTTCCGTTGGGCTGCCTTGGCAACCGTCGTTACTGGCGTGCTGCTGGCAACGATGAGCGGTTATATCGTCACGGCGCTGATGTTGACCCGCCCCTTCCTTGCCATCGGCATCGGCATGTGGCTGGCGTTAATAATGGCCTTCAACGTGTGGTTCATCATCTGGCCGAATCAGAAAAAAGCGCTTGGCATCGTGCAAGTTGAACCAGCGGAAAAAGCAGCTGCAGCACGTCTCGCGATGCTGACCTCACGCGCCAACACCATGCTCTCAATACCAATGCTGTTCTGCATGGTCGCCCAACAAAACGGCGGTCTGTGAACCCACTCGCATCAAATTGAAACGCGGCTACGGCCGCGTTTTTTAGTTAAGGCATTATTTCTGGGTATCGGATAATTTCTGCGTAGTGGCGTATCTCTGCTAAGGCGTAACAAAAAACCTGCGATGATTTTTCATCTCGCAGGTTTTTTATTGTCTTGGCAATTGCCATTTTATTGTTCATGCACGAGCTTGACATTTGCCAGGCAAAAGGCCTTACAATGCCAACGCCTTTTAGCTTTATCTGGCTAAGGTAATCGAATAAAAATAGTTAATCGACACAAAAGCGACGCAAAAAGTTGCTAAAAATACGATCAACTCATGATCAATACAAGATCAAATAACAATCAGGAGACAAACTTGTTAACACTCAAACAGAGAATAGC
>JAZJYB010000177.1:0-5738 GCA_040390685.1 Pseudomonadota bacterium
GGCTTCGTCGACTTGTGGCTTACCACCACAGTCGCAACATCGGCAGAGAGAGCTAAGCTAGATAAGAACTCGTTACGTGTTTGAGCTGAGATGTCAGCTAATTCACGGCCGTAGGCGACGATTTTTGCTATATTTGGTTGGGCTTGTGCGGTACTTAAGGCAAACAATTCTTGCGGTTTGTTCGCGGATAATAATTCACGGGTAGCGGTTGTCGAGCTTTCCAGCGATTGTTTTACCGCATGCATATTGAGCGCGATAATTTTTTCGATGCTACCAAAGGCAGTCTTAGAAAATGCATTGATGACAGCGAGTGGGTTTGCCAATGTGGTTTTGGTGACTGCCGAAATTTGTTCTGAAATCGAAGACATGAATCTCTCCTTGAAAGTTTAGTAGTTTGAAAAAAGTTTTTATAATGCAAATGACGCATTGCAGCAATTGACATTTTAACGCTAGATTTAGATTATTGTAAGTAAATATTCTGCGGTGCAGCATTTGGGCAATTTAAAAGAGATCATAAGCCCTATCGCCCATGAATGAGCGATGCCGACCGCAGCCAGTGTTGCCTAAACGTGATTTATGAGGCTGAGGGCGCAAAGACACGTAGACGATGCCCGTCCGGATCTAGTGCCACAAAGGTATACCCAAAATCCAAGCTGGTCGGTGTCTGCGCGATGACCAATCCGCGCCCTAGCCAATCGGCATGCATGGCATCGACTATGGCATTGTCCGCCACAGCAAACGCCAGTTCTGCTGCGCCGGCACTTGCGGTGGCGCTTGGCTCCACCGTGTGTTTCGCCCATAGCCCCAGCATCACGCCAGATTGCAGGGCAAACATGGCAAAAGTGGGGGAAGTTTCGATGGGATTTTTATCGAGAAGACCTGCGTAAAAAGCGGCGCTTGCTTCTGGCTTGTTGACGTATAAAAGGATGAAATTGGGATCAATCATGAAATGCTCCTGGGTAGTTTAAATGTTTTGAGGGAGGTTTTTTCCTGCTCAACAACATCGTAAATCCAGGTAATACCAAATTCTGTCAGTAGCAAACCGGTCATGAAATTATTGCCGAGCAATCCCCTCTATCGCTCGCCATTCTTTTAAAAGTTCCTGGCGACGGCGCGGATAGCGCTGTTCCGACATGTCGATGGCGCTGATACGGTCTGCACGAAAATTGCGAAAGCTCTGGCGCAATTCACACCAGGCGACAATCACATGGGCGCTATCAAAGAAACCTAATGCAAATGGCCATATGGTACGGCTTGATTCAGCGTCTTTCAGATCGAGATAGCGGATCTCTAGTTTGTGTTCTATCCGTATTGCCTTACGGATTAGAGTTAATTCGAGGTCGCCCGTAACGATGGGTGCGCCGGGGCCAACTAATAAGGCAGATGCATCTGGCGTATTGCGCAATTCTATAGGCAATACCGCAGTAATTTTTGCCAGCGCATCGCGTGCCGCGGCAGAGAGACGCGAATCCCCACGTTCTGCCACCCAGCGCGAGCCCAAGACCAAAGCTTCGATTTCCTCTTCAGAAAACATCAAGGGCGGCAGCATATAACCGGCGCGTAAAACATAGCCCATGCCAGGCTCGCCTTCAATATGCGCGCCTTGCTCTTGCAGAGTAACAATATCGCGATACAGAGAACGCAGGCTAATCCCCAGCTCGGTAGCTAAGGCTGCGCCTGTCACCGGATATCGATAACGCCGCAAAATCTGGATTAAATCAAGTAGGCGTTGAGCGCGAGACATGGTGTTTATCGGTAAAAAAGGAGACCTCGCATTTCACCACATACTGATAAATTTTTGGTAGAAATCGCGTAGGTAAATTGCCTTTGGCAAATAAAATTTCCGCAATGAATTAGAAAAAGATAAATGCTGAATAAACGTTTGATATCCATCAAATAATGCCCTGACTGTGCTTGAAAGAGTGAGCTTACTTGTCTAAATTGAACTGTGATACTTGTTTGAAAAATATCGGGTATCGCCACTTTTTAATGTAAATATAGGAGAATTTAAATGACATCATTAGTTAATCGTGGTCATCTTTTTGATGATTTATTTCGCGATATAGCACCTGGTTTTTATGTCCGGCCTTTGCACGGTGATCCACTTCCAACGCCATCTCAAATTAAAGTTGACGTGAAGGAAAACGATAAGTTTTATACCGTACATGCCGAGGTGCCAGGCGTAAGTAAAGAAGATATTCAAGTCTCGCTCGATGGCAATGTTGTCACCTTGCGTGCTGAAATAAAACAACAGGATGCCACTAGCAAAGATCAACGGGTGCTGCGTAGCGAGCGCTATTTCGGTGAAGTGTCGCGCAGCTTTCAATTACCTATGGATATCGATCAAGCCGAGGCGCATGCAAAATATGAAGGTGGGGTGCTGACCTTAAGTTTGCCAAAAAAACGCACAACTGCCAGCGTCCAGCGTTTGAAAATTGATTGAGTATGCCATTCAATCTTGAGCCGGGCAGTAGGATCGCCCGGCTCTGAAGCATAACAATTGCGTTGCAATTGAGGTATCAGCGCTGTTTGCCGTAAAATGGCGGCTTTAAATAAAGCGCAGCTAAACCGATCAAATGTCCGAGCAAAAAGATCCTTTAATAAATCTACGCGATCAATTGCGCGCTTTTGTTGCAGAGCGCGATTGGGCGCAGTTTCATACCCCCAAAAATCTAGCCAGTGCGCTTAGCGTGGAAGCCGCTGAATTGCTGGAGCCATTTCAATGGTTAAAAACCGGCAATGTCGATGAACTCAACGAGGACGTGAAAAAAAATCTTCGTCATGAAATGGCCGACGTCTTGAATTATCTGGTGATGCTGGCGGATCAGCTGAATGTTGATTTGGTCGAGGCCGCGACAGAAAAAATTGCGCTCAATGCGTTGAAATATCCGGTGGCACAAGTGCGCGGTGATGCCAGAAAATATACTGATTACCAGTGAAAAATAACGATGATTAATTTAATAAAAAACGACAGCTTGGCAGAATTGTCGCAAGCCGCGAAGGCAAGTCCGCGCTTACGCAAGAATCTCAATTTCCATAGCCGCAACGAAGCGCATTGCCACCGCCTGCTAAATGCCCTGGAACCTGGCACTTATGTGCAACCACACTGCCATCAAGATCCTGAAAAAGACGAAACCATGATCGCTCTAAAAGGGCGTTTTGGTGTGCTAATTTTTGACCAGTCAGGTGCGGTCACTCAGCATTTCATTATGGCAGCAAACGGCGATAACCTGGGCGTGACGATACCGGCCGGCGTGTTCCATAGTATGCTGGCCTTAGACAGCGGCTCGGTTTTTTTTGAAAGCAAGGCCGGGCCGTATGTAGCGCTGACCGATGCCGAGAAAGCACATTGGGCACCAAGCGAGGGCGATACCGCTAGCTCTGCCTATTTAGAAAAATTGAGTGCTTTTTTTACGCACTAAACTACATAGAATTGCTTACTCAAGAGCCCGACTCATGGCGACTGATTTGAACACAATATTCCATCCATTTTTTTACTTTATAAAGAAATCCATTTTGAAAAAAAACTTATCCCTAAAAATTGCCGCCGCCTTGCTCTTGACGGCTAATTTGCCAGCCTTCGCTGATAATAATTTCGATCACTTACAAAATCTCAGCCAGACCGAATTTGGTTTGCTAGCCAAAGATTTTACTGCGGCGGCCAGCTATAAGGCGGTTGCACCTGGCGCGCCGCTAGGTATTACCGGATTTGATCTTGGTGTTGAAGTCAGCGCGACCCAGCTTGCCAATAGCACGGTCTGGAATAAAGCCGGCGCGGATATTTCATCGCTCTATTTGCCGAAGATTCATTTGCACAAAGGCCTGCCTTTCGATATCGATATCGGTGCATCGCTCGCTGCAACGCCGAATTCCGATATCAAATTAGTGGGATTTGAGGCGCGCTACGCAATTCTTGCCGGCAGCATCGCAACACCGTCCATATCAGTACGTGCGGCGACCACACGCTTGTCGGGTGTTACTCAACTTGACCTGAATACGCAAAGTTTGGAACTGACAGCTTCGAAAGGATTCTTGTTGTTCACCCCGTATGTTGGAGTTGGCCGGGTCTGGGGCAGTGTCACGCCGCACGTACTTAGTTTGAATAAAGTGTCGACCACAGCGAATAAAGTGTTTGCCGGCCTGAATGCCAATTTCGGCTTGATCAACTGGTTGGCTGAAGTTGACCGTACCGGTGATAACGATACTGTAAGCGTCAAAGTGGGATTCCGCTGGTAATCGATATTTAGACGATGTAGTAAGCCGCGCTGCCACAAGTCCTCAGGATTTGTGGCAGCGTTTTTATTTAGACGAAAATAGTTAAAATTTCTCAAAAATACTCATGATGAGTTTTTGCTCGACCTGAGTTTTCAATCAAATCTAGGCGCTCAGCGCCAACTAAGTGTTCAAAAGCGGACGGACATTGCGTCCGGGTTCGGACACTCTGCTGCAGAAATATATCTGCGTAGGGGCTAGCCGAAACAAAAAGCGCTTGGCACAAGTATTGCTCTACCCATAAGGAAATACTGGAAAGCGGATCCGGTATACCAAGGGTAAACAAAATGATAAAAAAATTGATCGTGAACCTAAGTCTGTTGCTGCCAATGCTCAATACAGTTGCCAGGGCTGATGAGCGCCAGACTTTCGATATAGGCAGACCCTTGCACGAATCGAGTATTGCCTCCGCCGCCAATACCCATGGTCAAGTGGCAGGCGTGATTGAAAATGCAGAAGCCAAGCAGCGTGCGGTAATTTATGAGAAAGGCCGGACCATCGATCTGGGGACTTTGGGCGGTGCAGATAGCTACAGCGCCGGTATCAACGAGCAGGGCGAAGTCACCGGTGGTGCCCAGGTGCGCAAGGGTAATTGGCATGCGTTCGTGTATAGCAAAGACTTGGGCATGCGCGATTTGGGTACGCTCGGCGGGCCTAGCAGCCAGGGTACAGCCATCAATCAATCCGGCCATGTGGTCGGCTATTCGGACACGGTTGACGGGCACTGGCATGCATTTTTAATCGATCGCCAGCTAAGGCAAACTGACCTTGGTACCCTGGGTGGAAAAATCAGCTATGCCAGTGCGATCAACGCTTCCGGCCATGTCGTCGGCACCGCGCAACTGGCCGACGGCAATCGCCACGCATTTTTGTATAGGCCTGAAGCTGGCATGATCGATCTGGGTACCTTAGGTGGTTGGGGTAGCGCAGCATTGGGAATTAACGATGCCGGTGTGGTGGTCGGCGCAGCCGAGACCAAAGAGCGGGAATGGCATGCATTTATGCACGATGGAAAAACCATGACCGATCTGGGCGCACTCATGCTGGAAGGGGCTAGCTATGCCAGTAGCATCAATAATGCAGGGCAAATCGTCGGTGATTTTGTACGGCGTAAAAATCGCCAGACTTTCATATACGAGCACGGCCGTATGAGCCTGGTAGATGGTCCGCAAGGCTTGTATCTGACCAAGATGATTACCGATGATGGCGTCGTGGTCGGCGCAAAAGTGTTGGAAAACCGCTTCCAGGCTTTCTTGCTGAAACCAAGCCATACCACGGCGCTGGCTAAGGCTAAAGACTGGAGTTCGGCGGTCGGCCTCGGTGCCTTGATCGCGCTCGGCTCGATAGGCTATTTGATTCTGCAACGGCGCCGTACGCAACGCTTGGTGAGCGCCAATTCTGCTTTGCTGGCTTAAGTAGTTTGTCGTGCGTTGCGATATAAATCGGGGATTTTATTTTTGCTTAAG
>JAZJYB010000178.1:0-3238 GCA_040390685.1 Pseudomonadota bacterium
CTTGAAATCAAAGACACAGGACTATTCTTTCCGATCGACCCGGGTGCCGATGCGACGCTCGGCGGCATGGCGGCGACGCGGGCGTCGGGTACTAATGCCGTGCGCTACGGCACCATGCGCGAAAACGTACTGGCAATGACGGTGGTCACCGCCGATGGCAGCATCATCAGGACCGGCACACGCGCGAAAAAGTCCTCCGCCGGGTACGACTTGACAAGGGTATTCGTCGGCAGTGAAGGCACGCTGGGCGTGATCACCGAAGTAACGGTCAAGCTGTATCCCTTGCCAGAAGCAATTTCGGCAGCTGTATGCAGCTTTGAATCAACCTTTGATGCTGTCAATGCGGTGATACAAACCATACAAATGGGAGTACCGGTCGCCCGGGTTGAGTTCCTTGATGAAAATGGCGTCAGGGCGATTAACGCTTACGACAAACTCAGCCTGCCGGAAAAACCGCTACTCCTTTTTGAATTTCACGGCAGCGCACAGGGCGTTAAGGAACAGGCAGAACTAGTCCAAGAGATTGCCGCAGAAAACGGCGCGGGCGAATTTTCCTGGGCGACACAGCCAGAAGATCGCTCCCGTCTTTGGGCTGCACGCCACAACGCCTATTTCGCCCTGCTGCAATTACGCCCGGGTGCCAAGGCTATATCTACCGATTGCTGCGTGCCTATCTCTCGCCTGGCTGAATGCATCATTGAGACCCAGCTTGATTGCGAAAGGCACCAGATCTTGCACTCGGTGATAGGCCACGTAGGCGATGGCAACTTCCATGTCTTGATGCTGATCGATCCGCACAACCCCGCTGAAGTGGCGAATGCCGAAGCGGTAAATAGCCGCATGGTCAGCAGAGCGCTGGCGATGGATGGTACTTGCACCGGCGAGCATGGCGTTGGCTTGCACAAGATGGCTTTTCTGATAGAAGAACACGGCATAGGAGCGATCCAGATGATGCGTGCCCTGAAGCATGCCTTCGATCCAAAAAACATCATGAACCCGGGGAAAATTATCGCCTGGGATGCGCCGCGAGAACTGACCTAACAACACAAACAGCACCATGGCCACCAGACTTCCACCAGTACATGCGCTCTCGGCTTTTGAAGCGGCAGCCAGACTTAACTCATTCGCGCTCGCTGCGGACGAGTTATGTATCACTCCTTCAGCTTTGTCGCATCGCATCCGGCTGCTGGAAGAACATTTATGCGAACGCATTTTTTTGCGTGAAGCGCGCACAGTTAGCCTGACGGAATTTGGCCACCGTTATCTGGATGTGGTCCGCGTCGCCTTGCGCAGCTTGACTGATTTCCCGCTGCCCAACAAGACCGCGCAAAATCAATTGCGCGTCAAAGTTACGCTACCACCCACTTTCGCCCGGCATATGTTTATTCCACGCCTGAAGGAATTTACCAGGCAGTATCCGGAAATAGAAATTGAAATCTTTTTGTTTGTCCCGCTGTACGATTTAAGCCTTTCCGAAAGCGATGTAGAAGTGCGTTTTGGTGCCGGCGAATATCCGAATCTAGTGACAAAAAAACTCTTCGTAGAACCTGCCTTTGCGGTTGCCAGCCCCGACTATCTGAAAACCATACCCTCGATTAGCCGGCCCGCCGACCTTCGCCACGCCACGCTATTGCGTTCGGCATTAGAGCCTTGGCAAGCCTGGTTTGAAGTGGCTGGATTAGATTGGCCAGAACCCACATCCGGTTTACGCGTAGATGATCTGGGCTTGTTGTTGGAAGCGATCAGGCATGGCCACGGTGTAGGTTTAACCCGGCAACATTTTGCCGAGGAATTGATAAACCAAGGCGCAGTGGTGCGCCTGTTCGACACGCAACTGGCCACACCACCGCACGCCTATTACCTGGTACATGAAGCACAGGCTATCATGCGGGCCGAGGTGCAATTATTTATAGCCTGGATGCAGAAGATTTTTCAGGAAGACGCTTGAATTTTTATCGCCAGAAAAGAAATTTCCAAAGTGGTCTATTTAACGGGCGTTGCCCATTTTTGTTCTAACTTCCTGTACGTGCCATCCGCACGAATGGCGATCAAGCCCTGGTCAAGCAGGTCGGCATAATGTTGGGAATCAGGCCGCGCTTTTGAAAAACTCACAAATAATTTATCTTCATAAGCGACGCCAACCTGATGAACCCTTCCCTTGAATTCGTCAGCATAGGCAACTTCAAGGTAATCAACAATACGCGTGTAAACCAGAGAAAATTCTGATCGGCCCTTGAGCAATTTACGTAAATTAGATAAATCAGAGGGCGCAACCTCACGCACAATTTTCTTATCGCCTTCAATTTCGTCGCCATAAGTGTATTCATGGGTGACACCAACGGTTCGACCGCGCAAATCGCCTACACTAACCGATGCTGACGGATTTTTACCGGTCGCATAAATACCGATCGTCGCTTTAAAAAGCGGCTCATGATGAAACAAGAAATCGGGGGCCAAAGTGAGGTCATTTAAGCTATCAAAACATCCCAATGCCCTGCCAGCCTTGGTCAACATTAAACACCGTGAGTAAGGTGCAGAAATGAACTCCACTTTAATGTTCATTTTTGCATATGCCGCCTCAATCACATCAACGGCAAATCCAGCAATTTTCCCGTCCTTCAGCGCGGCATATGGGTACCAATTATCTTCGCTGATCAAGGTGATCGTCTCGGCATTTGCCGATGTAGATACGGCGTATATTAAGATACACGCCGAGAGAAATTTTATCGGGTCAAGAGTAGTAAAGCACAGAAACGTACGCGCATAGCAATAGACACGAAAAGCCAGCTTGTATGCTCCTGACACTATTTCCTTGGCTGGCTTTAGGTTTTTTTTGAAAATTTCAAACATTCTTCAGTGATTCTCGGGAGCACATCGTGGTGCACGTGATTATAGCCATAAAGAGCTGGAGCGTGAGCATGATTAAAAGCCAGCTCTCGAGCTTCTTACTGATCTCATGGCCACGGGCTAAAATCCCAGATTTTCCATTAGACAGCTATCACTTCGTAAAAATACTGATGCCGTGTGGCTTTCGCAGAAATAACACAGTCGCGCTTTGAGTGCGGGCGCTACAGCGGCAATTGCACATCTGGCAGGCTGTCTAGCGTTGTTACTCCTCCTAGCAAGATGAAGCTTGCGTCGCTGAAGTGGGGAATTCAAACAACATGTTGTTTGCCCACGTAAGGGATTGTCCTTGCAAGGACAATCTACCACCCTTGCAGGGTAACGGGCGTCGCGC
>JAZJYB010000179.1:0-4191 GCA_040390685.1 Pseudomonadota bacterium
CTAGGTGAAGCACACGCCTACTCCGGCCCGCCGACCATGAATGCTGGGATAGGTCAGGGCAAACGTGTCACCATTATTGGCGCTGGCATGGCTGGCTTAACCAGTGCCTATGAATTAAACAAGGCAGGATTCATTTGCACCGTGCTGGAAGCGCGTTCTAGACCAGGCGGGCGCAATTGGACGATACGCGGTGGCGACCTGATCGCACAAAGCGATGGCGTGCAGCACGTGAATTGGCCGAAGGCGCCACACCTGTATTTCAACGCCGGCCCCGCGCGCCTCGCCCATCATCATCACGCGATACTTGGCTATTGCCGTGAATTCAATGTGCCGCTAGAAATCATGATGAATGACAATCGTGCCGCACTGTTTCAAGACGATGCCGCCTTTGACGGTAAACCGGTCGAGGCCAAGCAAGTACTCAGCGACACCAATGGCTATCTCAGCGAACTGTTGAACAAGGCCATGTCCAGCGGCGGTCTGGATAAAGAGCTCAGCAAAGAAGACCGCGAACGTTTGCGCGAAGTCATTGCTACCTTCGGCGATTTGCAAGCCGATGGCCGCTACTCCGGCAGCGAGCGTGCCGGTTACACTGAACAACCGGGCGCAGCGCTCAAGTTCGGAAAGGTTCGCGATCCGCTGCCCTTAAGTGAATTGCTCAAGGCTGATTTCTGGCAATTCAAGGCCGCATTCAACCAGGGCTACGATCAGGCGTCGACCATGCTGCAACCGGTGGGTGGCATGGATCAAATTCCGAAGGCATTTGCCAAACGTGTCGGCCGCATGATCCGGTATGACACCGTGGTAGATGAAATCCGCAAGACCGCCGCGGGCGCCAAAGTAATTTGCCATAACAGCACCGGCAAAAAGATGAGCATAGAGAGTGATTTCATCATCTGCACCATGCCGCTTTCGGTGCTCAGAAATGTACCGAATGATCTCTCGCCGGATTACCAAAAAGCGATTGCCGCAGTGCATTACGACACCCCGGCCAAGATCGCGTTTTACACGCCGCGCCGTTTTTGGGAACTCGACGATCAGATCTACGGTGGCATGTCTTGGACCAACCGTGAGATTACCCAAATACTCTACCCATCACATGGAATCGGGCAACGCGACGGGGTCCTGGTCGGTTCGTACACTTTCGGTGTATTTCCTGAAGATGACATGGCGCGCATCGATGTGCGCGAACGTCTGAAGCTGGCGCTTGCTTCTGGTGAGCGTATGCATCCTGGCTACCAGCGCATGGTGCGCGATGGTGTCAGCGTGGCTTGGCCGAACGTTAAATTTAGCCAAGGCGGTTGGGCCAACTGGACGCAGGATCAGAAAGGCAATGTCTATCGCACCTTGCAAGAGCCGGACGGGGCGATTTATTTTGCCGGTGAACATCTCTCCAACCTCGTCTCTTGGCAAGAAGGCGCGATATTATCGGCACATCGTGTCATAGAAAAAATTGCGGCGCGCGTGCATGCCTAACTAATTCAGAAAACGTAAACTTAGTATCCATCAACATCCGGAGCGACCCATGAAAAAAATGCTGCACTTATTGTCCCTATTAACGCTGGCGCTGCTAGTCAATGGCGTGAATGCGCAAACCAGTGTGAAACGTTATGGCTCAGAGAAAAGTATCATCGCCAACGCCATATGGGTCGGCGACACACTGTATCTTTCGGGACAATTACCGTCGCCTATCGCTGGCGACACCAAAACACAAACCATCAGCACGCTCAACGTCATCGACGGCATTCTCAAAGAACACGCTTTGGGCATGGGCGATATCATTCAGATGCGCGTGTATCTGGTAGGCGATGCTGCGCAAGGCGGCAAGCTAGATTTCGCCGGCATGAATGAAGCCTATAAACAATTTTTTGGTACTAAAGAGCAGCCGAATAAACCAGTACGCGCCACCATACAAGCGGCGGCCTTGGTGGTGCCGAATGCATTGGTGGAAATCGAAGTCGTGGCGGTCAGGTCAAAATAATTTAGGCTATAAGTAATCAAAAATACTCGACGCAATGGCAGTCTTGAAAGTCAATTTTCCTGCAAAACCTTCATCATAACAATCGCGTAAAATACGCTGTATTGGTGTATTTGTGCGAAGTTAAATTTTGCCAACTTCACTGGTTTTTATCGTCTTTTTGATTGGCAACGCATGACATTGTATGTATCCGATCTGGATGGCACGCTACTAGATCGCCACGGCAAACTCTCTGATCGAAGCCGTCTCGGCCTTAGCGTTTTGCTCGATAAGGGCTTGCTATTTACCGTCGCCAGCGCGCGCCATGTCTCTTCTATCCGTAGCATCTTGGGTGATTTGCCATTACGGCTGCCGGTCATTTCTGGCAATGGCGCTTACATGGGTGCGATGGCCAGTGAATCTCATGAATTGGTACGCACGATTGCACCTAGCCTGGCGCAAGCCATCTTCGCTTTGATACTCGAACATGACTTGATGCCGTTCTTTTCTACCCATGGCGTCAAGGGTGATCAATTGTTTTACCATTCAGCGCAGAACCATGGCCAGCAATGTTTTATTGACGAGCGTTTGCGCAATGCTGATCCACGTCTGCGCAAATCTGCACAGTTGCAAGAAGAGCTGAATGACCCAGTCGTGACCTTTGTGATCATAGCGCGTGAATTACCTTTGTTGGCATTACAGGCGGCAATTGTCGCCTTGTGTGGCGATGCGGTGGAAATTCATCTGGCCGATGATTTGTATATGCCGGGTTGGCCCTGGCTCACTATCCATGATAAACGCGCCACCAAGGACCAGGCCATCCTGACTTTGGTCGAGCGCTACAATTTACATGAACGAGAAATTGTAGTGTTCGGCGATCATGTTAATGACGTCTCGATGTTACGCGCAGCGCATCGTGGAATCGCGATGGAAAACGCCATCCATGCCGTCAAGCAAGAAGCGCATACGGTCATTGGCTCGCACCATGTCGACAGCGTCTTGGATTTCATCGAAAAAGACTGGCAGCGCTAGGACTTTTACCTGTCTTCGCACAGTCAAAAGTGCTTTCGCATGGCAAGCCGAAGGCACCAGCGACACTAAGTATTTAGAAAAGGAATTACACTTTCAAGGCGCTGCGGATGCCCTCTATTAAGGCCGCCAATTCCGCTATCAAGCCGACGCAATGGACTTCGATCTCGCCAATTGCCGCTTGATTGCGCAAGGCAGTATCCATCACTGTGGCCGATTCTGCCAGGCGCTCGGCACCGATAGTCCCGCCGGAACCCTTGAGTGAGTGCGCGATATCCTTGAGCGTAGCAAGGTCATTCTCGGCCAGCGCATCAGCGAGTTGCGTCACCTCTTCCGCATGGCCAGAAACAAAGGCCTTCAACATGCGTAGGTAACCCTCGAGATTGCCACGGATACGATACAGCCCGAGTTCGGCATTCAGCCCGACAATACCATCAAGCTTTTGCCGCCACTCTATCGCGGATGCCGGATCGATGTTGGCGTGCAGCTGAGTTTTTATTGGTTCATTCATTGTTGTTTTTCATTCAGTTTGATCTGACATCATGCCAAATTATAGCTGTTTTGTATGACAGCCTGACTGCTAGATTAGTCCACACTCACAATGGAAGTTGCAGAATTTCATGTATTGCCATAGGGCATTTTGAGATGTTTCGCTTCCCTCGCTAGCGTGATTTCTGTTAAATTACCGAGCTCTCGTCGAGCAAAATTTTAGATGAGCAGAACTTTCTGATCAAACTACAGTCACAAGCTGCTAGTTCCATTAAAAACACACACGGAGAATCCCATGTTGAAATTAAGTACGCGTTTTGCCCTAAGTGCCATGGTTCTGGCATTGGCAGGTGTCAACGCGAGTGCAGCAGAGTCGATTGTAGCTACAACCGGTGTGTCCGGTATCGACAAGAAAAATAACGATACCAGCGTGCGGATTCAGGATGATTTTTATCGCCACGTCAATGGTGCGTGGTTAAAAAATACAGAAATCCCTGCCGATAAATCGAGCTGGGGCGCGTTCTCTGGATTGCGTGAAGCCGTGTTGCCAAATCTTCAGGCAATTATCACTTCTTTGGCCAGCAATCCAAACAATGCGCCGGGTTCTGATGCGCAGAAGATCGGTGACTTGTATGCCAGCTATATGGATACTGCCACAATCGAAGCTGCGGGCCTGAAGCCACTTGAGGCAACTTTCGCGCAAATCGCAGCACTCT
>JAZJYB010000180.1:0-6350 GCA_040390685.1 Pseudomonadota bacterium
TTTTGCGGCTCCCGCAAAAAATCGTCAATGACTACGCACACCTGTTTCTCGGAAATCGGGACGATTTGTATAGCCGGGCGTGGGTTAAACACAGCATTCATTCCAAATGAAGTGGTGAATAAATAACGTGCTATTGCTGATACACGCGGACGTATTCCACTTCCATTTGCGCCGGAAAAATACTGTCATCGACAGGGCCGCCAAGGTCGCCGCCGATAGCCAGATTCAGGATCAGGAATTGCGGATTGAGAAACGGCCATTTACGGTAATCGCCATCTTTAGCATTAACGAACTGAAAGTAGTATTTATCATCGACCCCGATGTTGAGTTGGTTTTCATCCCAGCGTAGCTGGTAGTTGTGGAAAGCGTCGCAGGCGTCGCTTACCGTGGTCTGTTTGGTATTGCCTGTGCCTACGTTCCAGTTGTAGGCGGCGGAGTAGGCGCTACCCAGAATTTGCCCTTTATTTTTACCTACATGTTCCATGATATCGATCTCGCCATCGTCAGGCCAGACGCCTTTAGTGCCCAGCATCCAGATCGCTGGCCAGGTGCCAAGGCCGCAAGAAAATTTTGCACGGATTTCGAAAAAGCCGTAGGTCCAGCTGGCTTTGCCTCGGGTCAGCATGCGCGATGAAGTGTACGACTGTCCGCCGTAGTCGGCAGCGCTGGTGAGTTTTTCTTTGAGTGCCGTAATGATTAACTTACCATTCGCGACGCGCGCATTTTCCAGCCGGTCACGCGAATAATATTGTTTCTCATTGTTGAACCATCCGGCCTTATTGCGCTCGGTATCGTAATCCCATTTGCCTGCATCCGGCAGCCCATCTTTATCAAATTCGTCGGCCCAAGCGAGTTTCCAACCAACAGGTATGCCGCCACTAGGCACGGCAGGCGTGATTGGCGGCGTTATTACTGGTGGAGTTACAACTGGTGGCGTTACAACAGCAGGTGGCGCGGGAGTTGCCGCGGTGCTGCCGCCGCCGCAGGCGCTGATGTTAAAAATACTGAGGATAATGAGCAGGGTATTTTTCATTTTTTGGTGTCTCTTTGTGTTAACCGAGATTTTCCATTAGGCGCACCTGCGGTGCTATTTGCGTTCTGACGGCGCATTTTCGGCTATTTTTGTTGCTCTTCGTTGCCAATAGCTCGCTATTGGCGCCTCATTCGCATCAAAACTAGCTCGAAAAGTGCATCCGTCATTAGCGCAAATCCTAATGGAAATTCTCGGTTTAATAAATTTATGGTTACGGTTCAGCCTAAAATCAAGTTTGCAAAAGCCGCTCACAAAGCGTTATCCGGTTTTTGATTCTGTACACGGAGTTCATCATGGGTGATTGAGTGGAATCGTTTCCAATCAATTCGAAGTATCGCATCCATAAGATTTAAATGTCAATGTGAGATTGCCGTTTCTTTTTTGTGTCGAGTATGAAATGGTGCAATTTATTTGCTTTCACACTTACAATTGTGTCGGCGTCGGGTCCGTAAAATTGAAATGAAAAGGGCTACAGTGTTGTATTCGAGCTGGTCGCATGGTAACGTTTCCACTTTGCGCCATTTTAAGTTAGAATAGGCCGCTGCATGCTAATGTCCTTGCGGTAGATTTTAAAAATTTGGCAGGCAATAGTCATAAGTGGCTTAATGGCGGCAAGAATAAATAATAACGCGGACAAAGATTTTGCGGCTTCAGGAGACACAATGAACCAAATAATGAACCAAGCTACGCGGCTTAAATTGACCAGGCTAGCTTTGGCGCTTGCGCTGGTTTCCAGTGCCTCGGTACCGGTGTTTGCGGCAGATGCGAAAGACGGAGTCAAAGCGGGAACGGAAGTCATGCATTGGTGGACTTCCAGCAGCGAGTCGGCCGCTGTGCGCAAGATAGCCGACGCCTACCGTGCTGCGGGCGGGGTTTGGGTTGATACCGGCATTGCCGGTGCGGATCAGGCACGCGCCATAGCGATCAACCGTATCGTCGGCGGTAACCCGCCGGCGGCAGCGCAATTTAACACCACCAAACAATTCCTTGACCTGGTCGAGCAGGGCATGCTGAATAATGTCGATGACGTGGCCTTGCGTGAAGGTTGGGAAAAAGTCTTGCCCGAAACCGTCTTGAATGTGATTAAAGTCAAGGGACACTTTTACGCGGTGCCCGTAAATATTCATATGCAAACCTGGATCTGGTATTCCAAGGCAGCTTTCAAGAAAGCCGGTATAGAGAAAGAGCCGACGTCAATAGACGAAATGTTTGCGGCGCTAGATAAACTCAAGGCGGCAGGAATTATTCCTTTGGCGCACGGCGGTCAAGCCTGGCAAGAGACCATCATATTTCAGGCGATGCTGGCAAATCTCGGTGGTAAGGAATTATATTTAAGTACCATGCGTGACCGGGATCAGCGTGCGCTTAATTCAGAAGCGTTCAAGAAAGTTTTGCTGGCATTTAAGCGTATGCAATCGTATGTAGATGCGGGCTCGCCCGGGCGAAACTGGAACGATGCAAGCGCCTTGCTGATCAGTGGTAAAGGTGGCATGCAGATCATGGGTGATTGGGTCAAGGGGGAGTTTGCTGCGGCCAGACAAATACCAGGAAAAGACTTTGGCTGTATCGCTGGCTTGAATCCAACTTCACCTTATTTGATACAGGGCGATGCCTTTGTCTTCCCCAAGACTAGCAATGCGCAAACGGTGAGCGCGCAAAAATTGCTGGCCAAGGTAATGTTAATGCCGAGCACGCAACTCGAATTTAATAAACTCAAAGGCTCTATCCCAATTCGTACCGATGTGGATACCTCAACGATGGATATTTGTGCCCAGGCTGGTATGGCGGTAATGAAAGATAAAACGCGCCAGGTCGGCACCTCTGAAGTGTATCTCACGCCAGACCAGAATGGCGCGATGCAAGACGTGTTAACGGCATTTTGGAATACCCGCATGCCAGTAGAGAAGGCACAAAAAAGTCTTGCTGTCGCGTTGAGGAATTAGGCAATGTCGATCGCGCGCCTACGCCATCTCGCCAGCCAGCTGATCCCATTTGCCGCCTTGCTGCCGATGGCGCTAGTGGTCGTTGTTGGCTATCTCGGCACAGTGGTCTGGTCGTTCAAGGTGTCGCTGAGTAATTCCAGATCGCTGCCTACCGACAGCTTTGTCGGCATGGCGCAATATGTGCGGCTGTTTGAGAATGAACGCTGGATGCTGTCTATGCAAAATCTGGCGCTGTATGCCGTGCTGTTTATTTTGGCGAGCATGCTCATCGGTTTTTTGCTGGCGGTATTTATCGACCAGAAAGTGACCGCGGAAGGTGTCTTGCGCACCGTCTTCCTGTATCCGTATGCGATGTCGTTTGTGGCCACTGGCCTGGTCTGGCAATGGATACTTACGCCGGGCAGCGGTATTGAATCTACCGTGCGTCAGCTGGGTTTTCCAGATTTTCAGTTTGACTGGATTATCGACCAGGATATGGTGATCTACACCATCGTGCTGGCTACAGTGTGGCAGGCCTCTGGCCTGGTCATGGCCCTGATGCTTGCCGGTCTGCGTGGTATCGATGATGAAATCTGGAAGGCAGCGCGGCTCGATGGCATCCCGACCTGGCGCGTGTACGTCTCTATCGTCATCCCTATGATGGCACCGACGATCGCCACGGTATTTTTATTGCTATCGACCGCTGCGATTAAGTTGTTTGATTCAGTGGTGGCGATGACGCAAGGCGGGCCGGGTACCGCCAGCGAAGTGCCGGCAAAATTCATCATGGATCATTTGTTCGGTCGCGCGAATATCGCCCTGGGTTCGGCCGGCGCAATCACTTTGCTGATCCCGGTATTGGCTTTGCTGGCACCGTATGTGTATGCCCGCAGCAGAAAGAGGACGCGATGAGCAAAGTAGCCAACAAGAATCCTCAGCGCGGCAGATCACGGTTTACCCCTGCACGTGTCGGTATTTACGCTTTCCTGATCGGCGCAGCCTTGTTTTTTCTGCTGCCTCTGTATGTGATGCTGGTTACCTCTGTGAAGAGCATGGATGAAATTCGTCTTGGCAGTATTTTTGCCTTGCCCCTGCATATCACGTTTGATGCATGGGGTTCCGCCTGGTCTAGCGCATGTACTGGTGTTGCGTGTGACGGCATACGTGGTGGCTTTTGGAACTCGGTGGCGATTGTGGTTCCGAGTACGATACTGCCTATCTTGCTAGGCGCGATGAACGGTTACGCGCTGTCGTTCTGGCGCCCGCGCGGTGCCAATCTCTTGTTCGGCGTGTTGATGATAGGTGCGTTCATCCCGGTGCAGGTGATGATTTTCCCGCTGGTGCGGGTGCTGGCATCGGTTGACCTGTTTAGCTCCTTGCCAGGTATCGTGATCGTACATACCATCTTCAGTATGCCGGTCTTGACCTTATTGTTCCGCAATTATTATGCGGCGATTCCGCACGAGTTATTTCAGGCTGCGCGCATCGACGGCGGTGGCTTCCTGCGTATTTTTGTGCAGCTGATGTTGCCGATGTCGGTACCGATTATTGTGGTGGCGGCGATCATGCAAGTGACCGGGGTCTGGAATGACTATATTTTAGGTCTGGTGTTCGCCGGTAGGGAGAATCAGCCGATGACAGTGCAGCTCAATAACGTCATCAACACCACGACCGGCACGCGTCTGTATAACGTGAATATGGCGGCGACCATACTCACGTCGCTGGTACCGCTCACGCTGTATTTCATTTCGGGTCGCTGGTTTGTCCGTGGCATTGCGGCCGGCGCAGTTAAGGGATAAGGAATCATTGATGTCAAATGTACGTCTGCAAAAACTGAGTATCACGCTAGGTGGCAACGAGATTATCCGTGAGCTGGACCTGGCTATCGAAGATGGCGAATTTTTGGTTTTGCTGGGGCCTTCAGGCTGCGGCAAATCGACCTTGTTGCATTCCATCGCCGGTTTGATTGATGTCAGCTCGGGCACCGTAGAAATCGGTGGTGAGGATATGACCTGGGCTGATCCTAGCGAGCGCCATATCGGCATGGTGTTCCAGTCATACGCGCTGTACCCGACCATGACAGTTGAAAAAAATATGTCGTTTGGCCTGCGCATTAATGGCACACCCAAAGCAGAAATTGCCCGTCGTATCAAGAAGGCGGCCGAGATGCTGCACCTGGAACCGCTATTGCAACGCAAGCCTGCTGCCTTGTCTGGCGGGCAGCGCCAGCGCGTGGCGATAGGCCGTGCCCTGGTGCGCGAGGCGGGTGTTTTTTTGTTTGATGAGCCACTTTCAAATCTCGATGCGAAACTGCGCGCCGCCTTGCGCCGCGAATTAAAGCTACTGCACCAGCAACTGCATGCCACCATGATTTATGTCACGCACGATCAGGTCGAGGCGATGACACTGGCGACCCGTATCGTGGTGATGCAGGCGGGGAAAATCCAGCAGATAGGCACACCGGCTTGCGTGTATGAACAACCGGTGAATCTGTTTGTCGCAGGATTTTTGGGCGCGCCAGCGATGAATTTTATTGACGGTAGCTTGAACGGACAGGGCGTATTTTCTACGGCGGCGATGGCGCTGGATCTCAGCGCCTATCAGTACATTACAAAACCAAAGACCTTGACCGAAGTGATGTTGGGCGTACGCGCCGAGCAAATCCAGCTAAGGCCAGATGGCGTGTTTTCCGGGGTAGTGACTTTGGTCGAGCCTATGGGAAATCACCAGGTCATCTGGATCAAAATCGGTACGCATACCTTGTCGGCTATCGTCAATGATAGCCGCGAGTTTGCCATCGACGAGGTCGTCAAATTTTCTATCGATACGGCCAGAGTTTCATTGTTTGACCCGCTCAACGAGCAACGAATATAAATCGGCAAGGACAGAAAATGGAGAAGAATATGCCAGCGGATAAAATCAAGGAAGTGGTGATCGTAGGTGGTGGCACCGCTGGTTGGATGACAGCCGCGGCGTTCTCGCGTCTGCTGCCATTTGGCCATAACATTCGCTTGATAGAATCTGATCAAATATCCACCATAGGCGTGGGCGAGGCGACCATACCGAGCATCCGCGCCTTCAACCAGCTAGTCGATCTGGATGAAGATGAATTCATGCGCCAGACCCAGGCGACTTTTAAACTCGGCATCGAGTTCGTCAACTGGGGCAAACAGGGCGATTCGTATTTCCATGGATTTGGCCAGATCGGCCGAGATCAGGTGCTTGCCAAGTTTTATCAATATTGGCTGAAGTTGTATCAGCTCGGTGAGGTCGGTGATCTGGAAGAATTTTCGATCAACTCCGTGGCGCCGCGCCATGGCAAGTTCATCCGTCCACCTAAGGATATGCCGAATTCACCGCTGTCAGATATCGCCTATGCCTTCCATTTCGATGCT
>JAZJYB010000181.1:0-17594 GCA_040390685.1 Pseudomonadota bacterium
CACATACGCGCTGAACAATTCCCAATGCGATAACGGTGGCAACAACACAAACACCAGATTGCCGGTGAGTTTGGATTGAATCAACGACGACGACGAATTGGCAAACGCATTTTGCAGCACGCTCATCATCACCAGACCGGGCACCAAAAACGCGGTGTAACGGACGCTGTCATACACCTTGACGTGGTCTTCCAACACGTGACCAAAAATCAGCAAATACAACATAGCGGTGACAATCGGTGCTGTGATGGTTTGGGTTGCCACCTTCCAGAAGCGCAAGACTTCTTTGTAAAAAAGCGTCTGAAAGCCGGTCATTGTTGATCTCCCATGATTTGCAGGAAAACGTCTTCCAGATCAGCCTGTTGCAATTGCAGATCTTCCATCACGCATCCAGCGCTTCTTAAACTGGCGAGTATCGGCTCAACTTCCGCATAATCAGTGACGCGCAACAGATATTGTTTATCGATGACTGGGCCGTCATGCGTAATGAGTAAAGGCGTCAAGCTCGCTGGCAAGTCGCCTTGCGCCAGAGTAAATTTCATCTGCGAACCAGAAATTCTCTTAATCAATGCGGACATGCTGTCTAGCGCCACCACTTTGCCAGCCTTGAGCATGGCAACACGGTTGCACAAGGCCTGCGCCTCTTCGAGGTAATGCGTGGTCAGGACCACGGTATGGCCTTCCTTGTTCAAGCGTGCGATAAATTTCCAGAGAGTCTGACGCAACTCGACATCGACACCAGCTGTCGGCTCATCCAGCACAATCACAGGCGGTTTATGCACGAGCGCTTGCGCTACCAGCACGCGGCGTTTCATGCCACCAGACAGGGCGCGCATATTCACGTCAGCTTTATTCGTCAGATCGAGGTTTTCCATTACCTCGTCGATCCACTTATCGTTGTTCTTTACACCGAAATAACCTGACTGCATGCGCAAGGTTTCGCGTACAGTGAAGAAGGGATCAAACACGAGTTCCTGTGGCACCACACCGATATTTTTGCGCGCAGCACGATAGTCGGTAACGACATCGTGCCCTTGTATAGTGACGCTACCGGCATCGGCACGATTCAGGCCGGCAATGATGGAAATTAAAGTGGTTTTGCCGGCACCGTTAGGTCCGAGCAAGCCAAAAAATTCACCCTCTTCAATCGATAGGGAGACGCCGCCCAGTGCCTTCATGGACTGGTAGCTTTTTTCAATATTGGTAATTTGTATGGCGGCCATCTGGCAACACACTGTGCGTAAAGGTTAAGGCGCCGCAGCTGCGGCGAAAACCATCGATTATAGGGGATTTTTTGCAACAGGATCGGCGCTTATCTGATTCTTGCTTCAGGACTAGGGTCTGTTGACATATATTTTAGTCAAGCGTTCCAATCAAAAGCAGGATGGCAAGGCGCATCTCGCCGCTGCGGCTGGCCGCCCCAGCAAGAGATGCAACGCTGTCCATCGTGCATTTTGATTGAAACCCTTCGGGAATGACTCAAATGGGCACATGGCGTTGTTGCAATCTGCTTATAGTGCTCGCACTACCGCGCAGCTTGCGCCTAGCCCTGTGCCCATTTGTGCGCATTCGCTTGCCTAAAATATATGTCAGCAGACCCTGGCTAAGCGCCAGAAGAAAACCAGGGGAATCAATGTCGCTCAGAGGCCGTCGTGGTCAAGAGCTCGGACAAGCCATACAGTTCTATCAGACTGCTGACATTTGAAGGTACGCTATGAAAAGTGATCACTTTTCCCAGACGTTTTGCGGCGCGTTGCCATTCCAACATGACTGCAACCGCAGATGAATCTACTATGGTCAGCGCAGACAGATCAAAGTCGATCTGTCCTTTGGCAATTGCAGCCAAACCAGCTTGCGCTGAATTGACCGCATTTTGCAAACTTAGCTCTTGAGCCGGTTGATACATGCAAACTCCAATTATTTCGCTGCGGTCTTGCTGACGCTAGCCGCCGCAAGCTTCTTGTTTTTTTCAACCAAAGTCTTGATCAAGCCGTCGATACCGGATTTAGTCACCTCAGCTGCAAAACTCCCTTTGTAGGTTTCCACCAACCAGGCACCGAGTACGTTGATATCATATATCTTCCAGCCAGTTGCCGACTTTGCCAGGCGATAGCTCAATTGCAATGGTTCGCCACGTGCTTGTATGACCTGGCTCCGCACTTCCACTTCGGTGTCTTCTGGCGCACCGCGAAATGGTTTGAATTCCACTTTTTGGTCTTTAATCTGAGAAATCGCGCCCGAATAGGTATGGACCAGCAATGTGCGGAATTCGTTAATCAATTGTTTTTGCTGCTCCGGAGTGGTGTCGCGCCAATTTTTTCCGGCAGCTAATGAAGTCATGCGGGTGAAGTCGATATATGGCAAGACTTTGACCTCAACCAATTCGAACACCCGCTTTTGATTGCCAGATTGAATATCCTTATCCGTCTTGGCGATATCAAGAACTTCCTGACTAAGGCGCTTAATCAACTGATCAGGAGCTTCGTCCGCTGCAAAAGAGCTGGCAGCGAAACTTAAACTGGCGACAACACACAAAAGAATTTTATTCAACAGTTTCATTTTTTAACTTTCCAATGACGCAACATGCGTCTGTCTATAACAAGTAAAAACCATTCAAAGCCAGAAGCGGTTGACATAGGGAATACTCAATTACAAATTCCTTACAAGTCACATCGAACAAATTAATCTTCATCCGGATTAACCTGAGCAGCACGGCGCTGCAAATAGGCATCACGGATAAACTCGTATTTATCTAGCGCCGCCTCTTCAATCAAACTGCTCGCATCGAGAAATGTGGCGCGCTTATCAACCAGGCGGACAACAGATCCCACATTACGCGTACTGACCGGTGTGTAATAACTCCACAAATCCGCTTTGAAATCGAGTGGCGTAGCAATCACATCGCGCAAAGTTGAAGCGCCTAGCAATGGCAATACCACATATGGGCCCGACCGCATTCCCCACACCCCCAAAGTTTGGCCAAAATCTTCGCGGTGTTTTGGAATCCCGCCTGCCGAAGCTATATCGATCACACCACCGAGACCAAAGGTAGAATTTAATGCAACCCGCATGAAATCATTCACGCCATCAGTGACCTTACCCTGCAATAAATTATTCACCGCAGTCCAGACATCGCCGATATTGCCAAAAAAATTTCCAATTGCCGTCTGCACAAAAGACGGTACGACCGCCTGATAAGCTTGTGCGGCTGGCTTCAATGCTATCTCATCGAGCTTTTCATTGAAGCCAAACATGACGCGATTAAAGCCTTCGAGCGGATCACGCGGATTATTACCTATCCCGGTTTTCACGCTAATCTTGTCTAAAGTTTTAACGGTGCCAGTCTTAATTGTATCGATAGTCGCGGTGGCACCGGTTTTTATACTGCTGACAGTAGTGCAGGCGCCTAGAGCCACACTCAAGACTAAGACACTCATCACGCGCATGATGTTTGATTGCCTATGTGGCAAACTAAACCCATGTTGCATAGGCAATCTCATTTACTTTCTTCCTTGCCCTCAGCCGCTTTACTGAAAAGGAATTGACTGATCAGATTTTCCAGCACGACTGCCGACTGTGTCATTTTTATTCGGTCGCCAGCAACCAAATTTACTGTATCTCCACCTGGCTCTATACCAATGTACTGCTCACCCAACAAACCTGAGGTAAGAATTTTTACAGAACTGTCTTTGGGAAATTTATAGCGATTTTCCATTTTCAAAGTGACTGTTGCTTGATAAGTTTTGTCATCAAAACGAATCTCACCAACTCGCCCGACCACCACGCCAGCACTCTTTACAGGCGCCTTTGGTTTCAAGCCACCAATATTGTCAAAGCGCGTAATAACTTCATAAGTGCTATCGAAAGATAAGCCACTCATATTGCCTGCTTTTAACGCCAAAAACAGTAAAGCCGCCGCGCCCAGCAAGACAAACAAACCAACCCAGACATCCAATGTTTTACGGTGCATACATCATTTCCTAAATTTTTAGGACAGCTAGGCTGTCCAAACAATAATTCTTAATTACTTATCAAGTACTTATCAATTACTTATTAAACATCAAGGCGGTAAGAATAAAATCAAACAACCAGACAGACAGTGATGCAATTACGACTGTGCGGGTAGTCGCACGTGACACGTCTTCAGGCGTCGGCTGAGCATGGTAACCTTGGTACAGCGCTGTAAAAGTCACGATAATTCCGAACACGAAGCTTTTGATCACTCCATTTGCAATATCGTTCCATATATCTACACCATCTTGCATCTGCGACCAAAATGATCCTTCATCAACTCCGATCATCTGTACCCCAACCAGATAGCCACCCATCACACCTACCGCCGAAAACACGGTTGCCAGCACAGGCATCGCAATAACGCCAGCCCAAAAGCGTGGTGCCAGTATGCGCTGAATCGGATTTACCGCCATCATTTCCATCGCAGACAATTGCTCACCGGCCTTCATTAATCCGATTTCTGCAGTCAACGAAGTGCCTGCCCGACCGGCGAACAACAAAGCTGTAACGACAGGCCCCAATTCGCGCGTCAAAGACAGCGCAACGAGCAAACCCAAGGCCTGCTCAGAGCCATATTTATTCAGAGTGTAGTAGCCCTGTAGGCCAAGCACCATACCGACAAACAAACCAGAGACAACAATAATGACGAGCGAGTAATTGCCGATGAAGTGGATCTGTTCAGAAATCAATCCCGGCCGACGCATCGCACCCGGCAACATCCGCATCAAGTTAAAGAACCAGCGAGTCGCAGTGCCAACGCTCTCGACTTGCTCGCGCAGGAAACTACCGATGGCACGTAAAAAGTTTGCGATCATGTGCGCGCTCCCAAACCTAAATCATCACCAAGCTTGCGACCTGGATAATGGAAAGGCACAGGGCCGTCCGGTTCTGCATTCACGAACTGCTTCACGTAGGGATCTTCCGAAACACGCATCTCAGCTGGCGTACCTTGCGCAACGATTTTTCCGGCGGACATAAAATAAACATAATCAGCAATCATGAAACACTCGTGCACATCATGCGAGACCAAAATAGAAGTTGAACCGAGTGCGTCATTGAGTTTGCGAATCAGATTTGCGGTGACACCCATAGAGATCGGATCCAGACCTGCAAACGGCTCGTCATACATAATCAATTGAGGATCCAAAGCAACGGCTCTGGCGACCGCAACACGACGCGCCATACCACCTGAAATTTCAGCTGGTTTGAGATGCGCGGCATTGCGCAGGCCAACTGCGTGCAGTTTGAGCAAGACCAAATCACGGATCATGCTTTCGGGCAGTTGCGTGTGCTCACGAATCGGGAACGCCACATTCTCGAATACCGTCAGGTCAGTAAACAAGGCACCAAACTGAAACAACATGCCCATCTTGCGGCGTAATTTATACAGGTCATCGGTATCAAGTTGATGGACAACACTGCCATCGACGGTAACCGCGCCTTGTTGCGGCTGAATCTGCCCGCCAACCAGACGCAACACGGTAGTCTTACCGCAGCCAGAACCGCCCATGACGGCAATCACTTTGCCGCGTGGAAAATCCATGTGCAAGCCTGACAAAATTGTCCGGTCACCATAGCTAAATTGTAGATCACGAATTTCGACGAGATTAGTCACGACTGATACTTTTGACGGAAAACCGAGATTGTAATCCAGATCAGAGAAACAGGTTTGTATCGGATTGTGCAAAAAATGTAACAGTATTTTAAACATTCCGCATTTTTTAAAAATACGGAATAAAAGTAATTCAAATTTAAAATTTCAAAATTTAATTCTGATTAACTCCTGGAAATTTAAAAATATAAATGAACTTTGAGTCAGATATATTTTATATTGCTATTTAACCACGTAATAATTTATGAAAACTAAGGACAAAAAAGCCGATGGCCTAATCTTCACCATCGACTTATTATTCGCTACAGAAAAAAATCAAAGACGCTCAAAAATCACTGCGATTCCTTGGCCACCACCAATACACATCGTCGCCAACGCATACTTGCCGCCGGTGCGATGCAATTCATAAATAGCCTTAGTTGCGATGAAAGCGCCGGAGCAACCTACCGGATGACCAAGCGCAATCGCGCCGCCGTTCGGATTAGTCTTGGCTGGGTCAAGGCCGAGCGCCTTGTTCACGGCGATGGCTTGTGCAGCAAATGCTTCGTTGGCCTCGATGACGTCGATCTGGTCTAGCGTCAAGCCAGCTTTTTTCAGTGCCAGCTTAGTGGCCGGGATCGGGCCTTCGCCCATAATTTCATTAGGCACGCCAGAAACAGCGTAAGACACGATGCGCGCCATCGGTTTCTGGCCAGCTTTGGCGGCAACATCCGCAGCAGCCAGCACGAAGAAGGCGGCACCGTCGTTAATACCCGAAGCGTTACCAGCAGTGACTGTACCGTCTTTTTTGAAGGCCGGTTTCATCTTGGCTAACGATTCCATTGTTGTGTTGGCCTTGCCATGCTCATCCACTTCAAAAACCACTTCACCTTTGCGCGTTTGCTGAACCACAGGCACGATCTGCGACTTGAAGCGCCCTTCGGCAATCGCGACTGCGGCGCGGCGTTGTGATTCCACCGCGAAAGCATCTTGTTCTTCACGCGAGATATTCCACTTAGTCGCCAGGTTTTCTGCCGTGATGCCCATATGGCCGACACCAAACGGGTCAGTCAAAACCGCGACCATCATGTCGATCGCCTTGGCGTCGCCCATGCGTGCACCAGAGCGCAATGCCGGCATCATGTAAGAACCGCGTGACATGACTTCAACACCGCCACCAATACCGTAATCAAAATCACCCAGCATGATGTTTTGCGCGGCTGTCACGATCCCTTGCAGACCTGAAGAACACAGGCGACTAACCTGCATCGCTACTGAATCCATAGGCAAACCCGCTTGGATTGATGCTACGCGAGAAACGTAGGCGTAACGGGAATCCGTTGGAATACAGGTACCAACCACAGCATTGCCAATTAAAGCCGCATCGACACCGGAACGTGCGATAGCTTCTTTCATCACGATGCCCGCCAGTTCTGCCGGTTCCATGGTAGATAAGGACCCACCAAACGCGCCTATAGCTGAACGAACCGCACTTAAAACGACAACATCTTTACTCATGAGAAAACTCCTTCTAATAATCGATCAAGCGCCCGCGCATGTGGCGAACTCTACATAAACGCTAGTGAAATACCAGACCTCGACACAATATCGGCATCCGTCAATTTACTCCCCCGTTACTTTACCTGAAATCACTCTGGGTTTCAAAAGCAGCGAGCAACTTCAATTCAATCAAGCAGAAAAGCAGTCACACAAATAAAAAAGCTCCCGAAGGAGCTTTTTACTGTTCTTACAATTGCGAACTATTAGTTTTGCTTATTAGCACGTGACCGGACTAGACCCAAACCTAACAAAGCGATGGCGAACAATGCCACAGGGGAAGGCTCAGGCACTTGCTGGCTACGTGCGCCGATGTCGCATGTGCTACAGATCCACAATTGTTCTGCACCAGCGTTATTGCCAGAGTATTTAATGTTAAGCGACAAGAAATATTGCCCATTGTTGATATTTTTAGCAGCATCGTTCAGCGCCTTATTGAACGCGGCAAATTCAGCATTGGAAGTGCTGACATTATTATTGACCAAATAATCATCCGCATCGCAACCACCAGCACCAGGTGCGTAGGCAGCACCAGAGACGTGATTAACGCAGAAACCACTTACAACAGGAAGATAGTCGCTTGCAATCGGCGTCGGATTCGGCCCAGTGTCAGAACAACCAGCATTGCCCGTGCTAATTTCAAAACACAAGCCATTGACGGTATGGCCAGCAGCGTCAACGATACGCGCCTGCCCCCAAACATTAATAAACTGCTCGACACCGTTTCCGCGTTGATTGTTATCAAATAAGAATACCAGGTCGTGTAGACCTAAATATCCTTGCAAAAGACTGAGACTGATATCCCAACGGTTAGATAAATCGCCCGCAAACGCACCGGCGCCGTCGACCATTGTGTAACTAGAACTAGCGTTTGGACCATTACCGGTCGGTGTCTGGAACACATCGTCAACTGCCGAACCTGTTGCAAATGGAGAGATAAAATTTGAAGCGCCGCCATCATGTGCCAGAACTACCGCTTGATCCGCAATCTGGCCTGGACCAGATTGAACTCCACCCTGCGCAGTCAGGCCGCTTGTCGGTAGGCAACGAGGATCGAGAGCATCTGAACACTGCTTCAGCAGGTTTAACGAATAAACGCTGAAATTGTTGTACGTACCAGCCGACAATGCGTTTGCCTCTGGCAAAGTAAGGCTGGTTGCATTTGCAACACCACCGATAAGCACTGTGCAAGTAACTAGTAACTGGCGAAAAAGTTTAGGCGTAGACATTAAGATTTTCCTAGGTTCGATTTATAGCTTAACCATTAAGCACAAACCGTGCCAAAAATATTAAATCATATGAAATCAAGGTGTTAGAATAAATCCATATAATCCAAATATCTGAAGTGTAAATTTTATCGACACTTATTCTATTTAGACCTAAGTACAAAAGCGCCCCTCCCTTTTTTGCCAATAAGCTCCAGAACACTCCATCGCGGCACTGAATGGCATTTTCCGACTTGTCATCTGCAATGTCAGTGGCTGGCTATTAATCTTCTTGTGATTGCACGAAATAAAATCCATTCATACAAAAAAAAAGCTCCCGAAGGAGCTTTTTGCTATTTTCATAAATATGAAATATTAGTTTTGCTTTTTGGCACGTGACCTGACTAGACCCAAACCTAACAAGGCGATGGCGATTAATGCCAATGGGGCAGGTTCAGGTATTTGTCGATCTGGAGCAAGGTCGCATTCGCTGCAAATCCAAAGTTGCTCACCGCCATCGTTAAGATTGCGCATTTTGAAGTTGATCGACATCGAGTAGCCTAGCCCAGCCCAAGTCGCAAGGTTGTCATTTAGATCGCCAACATAGGCAGCAAATTCTGCATTGGAAGCACCTAGGTTATTATTCACAAAATAATCCCCTTCACCGGCGTTACATGCACCTGCATTGGCTGCACCATAGCCATATGAGGCACCAGTTGCGTAACTAACGCAAAAACGACCCACGGTACTGACAAAATCAGTTGGCTGATCCCACTGAGTGAATAAAGGATTAGGATCACTGCCACCAAGGCAAGCGGCACCGGTAGAGTTCAATTCATAACAAATGCCAGTATCGCTACCGTCAGCCCTAAGGATATGGATCTGCCCCCAGAGGAATTGCTGCTGATCGGAATCAGTACCTACCTGATTATTGTCGAACAGAAAAACCAGATCATGCACGTTGCCATTAGGGCTGGTTAAGTACGACAAGACAGAAGCCAGATTTGCATCCCAACGACCGCTAATATCGGTGCCGCCAGCCCATGTTGTACCTGGCTCACCTGCGCCGGTCATATTAAACGCAGTCTCACCAATACCAGTCGGCGCATCAAAAGGATTATCCACTTTCACATTCGCCGGTAAAAGGCCTCCAAATGGCCCGGTGCCAGCATCATAATTACTAAACGGCGCACCGTTACTATTTTTGTAGATGGTTAATTGAGAATGGAGCGCGCCTGGGTCTGACATAACGGGATAAGGGCCACTAGGCAAACAACGCGAATCGCCTGCAGCCGCACACTTTTGCAGCAAATCGAGTGAGTAGACTGAGAAGTCGCCGTAGGTGCCAACTGTGAGTGAATTGGCTGGTGGTAACAACAAGGTCGTCGCATTTACTGCACCAGCGCAAAACAGTGTGCAAGCAATCAGTAGCGGCCTAAATTTGGTGAACATGATCGATTCTCCTAATGTAAGTTGACACTTAAAAAGCGAGCATAAACCATACCAGAATTAAAAATATTCATACAATCAAAGAGTTACAAAAACAAAGAAAAATTAGCTCTTCAAAGTGTAAAAATCATCGACAGTTTTTATTGCGGATATACCAGCATATTTACCGTCATCACCATACATTGGGTTGAGCATCAAACCAGGCAAACAGCAATTTATTTTCTTCAGCCAAGCGCCCATAGTGCTCCTCCAAGTCGACCATATATGGAATGACTGGGCCATAATAATCACTCTGCGGCCCTATCGGTACAGGACGAAAACCCATTTTAGCGAGTGATCTCGCCAAGGGGCGCTCCATGGCTGCAAACCAGTAGCGTATTCCCCTTTGCTGGCTATGCCGGTACATTTCTCGAAACAATCCCAGTAACAACATAGGACTAATTTCGTTGCTCATATCGTTCTCGTGCTGCGGTTTAATGGCAAAGTCTTGGTCTTTATTCAAGAAACTCTCAGCAACAGCTGACATCAAATTGCCGCGGCGCCGGTGCGTGTTTTTTACTACTAGCCTGGATACTTCGCTAATGTGTTCCCTAGCCGGCATCACAAAATCATCAAAAATGCGACAATGGTTTTGAAATGGATAAGGCATTTCATCGTCAGGCTGCACCAGTCTGACAGTGCCAAGAATAGTGTCGTCCGGAGTAAACGTAGCGAAATGGGTTGAACATGCATCATATTCATCACTTTCCAAGCCGTTTTGAAATTCTTCAGCGCGCAGGAAGCGCCGCTCCAGACAATAAACTTCGTAGCGAAGTGCAAATATTGCTTTCAACAATGCAGATTGAAAATCGGTGACATTCGTCACTTCGGTTTTTTTATGGCGCAAATATGACGACATTACCCAATCCAATTTCTATACCAATATTTTTTGAGATTTTGACGCTGATTTTATCGCAAACAATTTCATCTGCAAGACCACAAAGCAACACGCGTGACCGCCCGCTATCGATGACTCAGCATGTCGCCAAGTGAGGCCGCGTTGAAGAGGGGGCGATTCGCTATCATTTTATTTTTTCCAACCAGCAACGAAAACTGTCGGAAATTTTTACACGTGTGATCATTGAGCTAGCGATGCAAAATAAATAAAACTCGTATCCTGCTGATTATAAAAGAAAAAACTTTGCTTAAAAATACTGGCATGGTGTTTGCTTATAAACAATCGAAACACGGTGACTTGTAAAATACTCAGGTTCCAATAAATATTTTTCTCTTAGGATGATTTAATCATGAAATCAACACTCAAGACCTTGGTGGCAGCATTAGCGTTCGGGTCGACGCTAGGATTTACAGCCAGCGCAAATGCTGGTGTAATCGACTTGTTTTCTGAACCAATTTTGCAATCTGTAACGGATACTACAGTCACAGGTGCGGTGGTAAGCCAGTTTGGCTTAGGCGCCAACATCCTCGGCGGCTATCGTGATTTGAGTATTGATATGGTAGCTGGCGCAGGTGGCACCCATAACGCGAATTTAGAGGTTGCTGGTGGCAATCTAAGCTGGAGCAACTCCACAAATGTCCGCTCCGTCGCGAAAGTCCAGTGGGATGGCAATGATGCGGCTACACCAGGCGCATTAAATTATACCGGGCTTGGTGGTGTTAATCTGACAGCTGGCTGCGGAGTTGGCCCTTGCAAGATTTTTAACGCTTTGATAAATTCTGCCGATCTGGGTTTTAATTATCAAATTGGTATTTATACTGATGCATCTAACTATACCTTGCTCGACAGCGGTACTTTGTTCGGCATCGGTGATGGCCTGTTTGACACGCCAGGCCCATATAATGCTAACTACGATTTTGACTGGTTTGCACTCAGTTCCGGGAACTATAATCTGGGCGGCTTACCATTTACCATCACGAAAGTCGGTTCTGGTGCTAACTTAACGAATGTCGGCGCAATTGAGTTTGTAATGTTTAACACCGGCGTTTGCTACCAGAGCGGAATTACATGTTCAGCTTCTGTGGATCTGGAAATTGATTCATTAACCACGGTTCCTGAACCTACTTCATTGTTACTCTTCGGTTTGGGTCTAGTTGGTTTGGCTAGTCTGCGCCGTCGTAAGCAAGCTTAAATTTTAAAGACGGGCCAGGTTTGGCCCGCTCTGTTTGTCCTCGACGACTGAGGATACTTAAAATAAAAAAAACCGCCTTCTCAAAAAGGGGCGGTTTTTTTATGTTGAATGACGCCAAGCGGTATGTGTAAAAATTTTCGACAAGCGTAAATTATTTAAGTCAGCGCTGTGCATAAATATTTACTTTTTTTCGCACAGAAAAGAACTATGATTAAGTTCGGTTCAGTTAAACGCGAGCAAGGTCGCTCGCCCCTAAAAGACTTGGAGTGTTTATTATGTCAACACCATTTAACTACGATACCTTTGTCACCAGAAACAATGGTTACGTCGCAGAGTCCACGCAAAAAAAAATCCAGAACAGCACCTTGCTGATTGCCGGTTGCGGCATAGGTAGTAGCGTCGCCATCTGCGCGGCACGTATGGGGTTTTGTCATTTTGTTCTGGTCGATGGCGATGTGGTTGATGCCCATAATCTGAATCGCCAGTTTTATGATTTTGAAGATATAGGAAAATCCAAGGTTGAAAGTTTAAAGACTAAGATTTTACGGATTAATCCCGAAGCAAAAGTAGAAGCTATTCATGCCTACCTGACAAAAGAGAATACCAACGGCATTGTAAAAAAGGCCGATATTGTTTTTGATACCATCGACTTTCTTGATCTCGAAGCAATTTTAAGTCTACACACAGCTGCAAAAGAACATGGCGCTGAATTGTTTACCGCGCTCTCGATTGGATATGGTGCCGGCGTTCTTTATTTCCCGGCGAAATCTGGCTTATCTTTAGCTGACCTGATCGCGCACGATGTACAAAATGCACAAAGCGAAGGGGAAGCCAGCTATGCCAATGTGTTTTCAAAAATCATGGGGCGTATCGGCGCCCATCTGGATAAACAAGTAGTCGAGCAAGTGGCCAAAGCGCTGACCATCATGGAAGACGGCAGACCGTGCCCAGCCTCGCAAGTTGCAGTTGGAAGCTTCACTATTGCAGCCATGGCAGTGGCCATGATGCACGACGTACTTGCTGGTATGCAAGTACCTAGCGCACCGACTATGGTGGTGCATAGCTTCAGGAATCATGAGACTAAATTGATTAATATTGCTGGATAAGCGTATTAATTTAGAAAACCTGTTCACCCACTCAAACTACGCTTCGGGTAGTTGCCAAGCCATTGACAACTACAGCAGAGGCGTTTGAATTTTCGATTCATCAAAGTAAAGTCCCTTGATTTTTGTATAGCCTCGGAGTTCTATTGATACTCAAACCGCGTTTGCCCTTGACTTTTACCGACCAGAAAGTCGAGGAGGATTTCCTAAGTGAATATCGAATCGAAGCTGTGAGCATTTTCCGGTGGGCAATTGCCGTCATGGGAATTTTTATGGTCGCGTTCATGTGGCAAGACAGCGAACTCTCATCCATAGGCTATCGAGCTACCAACATTAGAATTTATCTTGCGATACCACTCTGCATTCTGACTTGGTACTTGGTCGGGATAAAAGCGATGCAAAAATATATCGAGTGGATATCCGCACTGTTCATTCTGGTTTATTCCGCTTTAACTGCCGCTATATATCTCGTTTTTGAACCGGGGTTCTATGGGCTTTCAGGAGCCATGGGAGCAACTTGCTTTTTGATGTTCGTATTTGGAACGTTCACCTTGTCCTATTTACGTTTCATATGGGCCTCATTGGTTTGCATCGGCATCATTTTTATATATGTATTTTCGGTCCTTACCTGGACAAAGTTTAATGCTGAAGAGTTTATCAATGGATATATGGCCAACATCGCTTTAGGATATTTGCTTGGTTCGGTGACTTGTTTCATGTTTGAAGTTTTTCGTCGCCGCCAGTTCACAGCATCGCGGCATCTAGCGCAAGAGCGAGAACATTATCGACAACTATTGTTTACCTTGGTGCCTTCAGCAATTGCATCGCGAATTGAGTTAGGTGAATTCCCGATTGCTGACTCGCAAGCAGAAGTTGCCATACTATTTTCAGATTTGGTAGGGTTTACCACCTTGACCAAGCAAGTTTCACCACGTGCATTAGTTCAATTGCTCAATGAACTATTTTCTGAATTTGATAAAGCCGCAGAACACAACTGCGTTGAAAAAATAAAAACCATTGGTGATGGCTACATGGCGGCATGTGGTGTCCCCGTCGCCGAAGAACAGCGCACTATCGCAATCGCAAACCTCGCTCTCGACATGGTGGCAATCACTAAAAGAATTGCAGAAAAAAACCATCTTCCCATTTCAATCCGGGTTGGCATTCATACCGGAAGCCTGGTTGCAGGTGTAATTGGCATGAATCGCTACACCTACGATATGTGGGGAGAATCGGTCAATATCGCCAGCCGCATGGAATCAAGCGGGGTACCCAACAGAGTCCAAATATCCGAGTCTGCATTTCTCCGCCTTAAGGATCACTTTTCCTGTGAAGCACAAGGGGAAATAGATGCCAAAGGAGTGGGTTTGACCAGCACCTATTTGCTGGGACTTCCCCTTGTAGCATCGTCCCCCAGAAGCTTGCGAAAAGTCGGGTAATTTTTAAAACCCCGGATTGCGCCTACGCTTTTCTGATTTGAGGTTCACTTCAACCTAACGAGAGAAAAAACGTTATCCACCGATAATTAGCCAAAAGCCACGCTTTAATTTCCACATGGAAATTAAAGCGTGGCTTTTTGTTAGGAATTGATATTTATTTAGCGAAATACTTGCCTTAGTTCAAGCCCGTCTGTTACGTTTCGTTGCAATTAAATTTTCTCTTTTCTCTTGGGTACTGATATGCAAACGCAACTACGGAAAATATGTTTCTGGATAGGATTAAGTCTATTAGCTTCGAGCGCCAGTGCTCAGGTACAAACGCTGAAAGAATCGACGCAACAGGCAATACTGTCAAATCCCGAAGTATTGGCGCGTTGGCATAATTTTCAGGCCGCAGGATCGGAGCGCGAAGCGGCGGTTGGCGCCTATTTACCCAGCGTAAATCTGGCGACTGGTACTGGGCGCGATCAAAGTGACAGCCGCTTAGGGAGATCAGAATTTAATCGCAATACGACGACTTTAAGCTTGAATCAAATGTTGTACGATGGTTTTGCGACGCGCAACGAAGTCCGGCGTCTCGATCGCACGCGCCTGGTGCGCTTGTTTGAACTATACGATGCGTCTGAAAACATCGCCTTAGAAGTGGTACGCGCTTACTCTGATATTTTACGTTACCGCAAATTGGTCACGTTGGCGGAAGATAACTATGTCAGACACCGTACCGTTTTTGAACAAATTCAACGTAAAGCGAAAGCCGGTGTTGGCCGCCGCGTCGATCTGGAACAAATATCCGGCCGAGTGGCTCTAGCGGAAGCGAATCTGTTGACTGAAACATCTAATTTGCACGACGTCAGTGTGCGTTTCCAGCGTCTGGTCGGTACGCCACCGGCGAAGGATTTGGAAAACCCACTGCCGCTGGTGCAAGATATGCCTTCCGATATCAGCAGCGCCTTAAATGCGGCGAATAGGAAAAATCCTGCTTTACTAGCCGCGATAGAGAATGTCCGTTCCGTGCAGGATTCATTGAGCGCCCGCCGCGCGTCATATCAGCCACGGCTGGATTTCCGTGCACGTGCGGAACGCGGCAATAATATCGATAGCGTCAGCGGCCGTACCAACAACAATACGGCTGAACTCGTGCTCTCTTGGAATTTATTTAATGGCGGCAGCGACCATGCGCGTGTTCAGCAATCGGCCGATCTCCTTAATCTGGCGCGCGATCAGCGCGATAAAGCCTGTAGAGACGTGCGTCAGACCTTGGCGATTGCCTACCATGACACTGGTAAGCTCACCGAACAAATGACTTATCTGGATCAACATCAGCTATCGATAGAAAAAGCCCGCGATGCCTATCGCCAGCAATTTGACATTGGCCAACGCTCTTTACTCGATTTACTCGATACAGAAAATGAGCTGTTCCAGGCCAAACGCGCTTATTCCAATGCGCAATACGATTTGCTGCTGGCTTACGCCAGAACCCATGCAGGCATGGGAACTCTGTATAGCGCAATGGGATTAGCGCGGCAGGACGTTGGTAGCCTGCCCAAACTGAATAATCAGGATGACCAGGTCGACATTTCGCAAAACTGCCCGCTCGATACTCCTCAATTGTATTTAATCGACAAGGCTGCGCTGAATGCCCGTGCCGCCGAGCGACTCGATCAACTGGTATCACCAGATCAGATGGCGGCGCCAGCGACGGCACTGACAGAGTCGAAAAACGCGCTGGCAGCGAATGGTGACGCCAGCACCAAAGCACGCACCGCTCTCCTGAATGGCTTGAAAAACTGGCGTGATGCCTGGATCAGCATGAATCCTGAGCGTTACACGCAGTTTTACGCACCTAAATATAGCGCGCAGGCAGCATGGAAAGCAGCACGCAAGACACGCCTGCTGGGCGCGCAAAAAATCTCGCTGACTCTCAACGATATTCAGATTGTTATGCAAGATGCGCGGCACGCCACCACTAGTTTTCAGCAAGATTATCGCTCTGACAGCTTGCAAGATATATTGCAAAAAACCCTGCATTGGGAAGAAATCAACGGCAAGTGGCTGATCGTTAACGAGACTGTGGATGGCCCGGCGAACGCCAAACAATGGTAGTAAGCGAAGTTGGCAAACGATACTGACAAATGGCGTATTGAATAAGCCAATAGCCCGTGAAGCATGTGCTCACGGGCTGTTTTTTAGCCATGCTAAAGTTGCACAGTGGCAGTAAATCTGAAGCGGATTGATATATAGTGGAAACCAGTTTCCTGCCCGGCCTTATCGGGCGCTGCTTTTTATTGGTTAAGCTGGTTAATCCTGATGAAATTTTTCTTTTGAAAATTCAAATTGCGTCCACCTCTGCGCCTACTGCAAAGTTTTCTGAAGTTAGCATTGCTGGTGCTGGCATTAGGGGCACTTATTCCCGGCATCGCCCTGGATCTGTCGCGCTTACAATCAACTTTTCGTCATCTTTCCGGTAACCAAGCGTCCTTCAATGAGTGGCATAGCATGCTGCAAAGCACGATGGATGCGCCGCTGGAAACGCGCCTGAAAAAAGTGAATGAGTTTTTCAATCGCAAAATCAGTTTCGTTGACGATCAGGAAGCTTGGGGGCAATCGGACTACTGGGCCACGCCGATGGAGAGTCTGGCGAAAGGAAAAGGAGATTGCGAAGACTACGTCATTGCAAAATACTTCAGCTTGCGCCAGCTGAATATTCTCGATACTCAATTGCGCCTGATTTACGTCAAGGCGCGGCTGGGCGGCCCCGCCAGCGATATCCAGCAAGCGCATATGGTGCTGGCGTACTATCCGGCCGCGGCCGCTGAACCTTTAATTCTGGACAATCTTATTTCTGAGATACGCCCCGCCTCACGGCGCCCCGATCTATTGCCGATTTTTAGTTTTAATAGCCAAGGGGTTTTTGCCGGCGCTGCCGCCAACTCTACCCTGGGCCCGGGCGGTACCGGCAGACTATCTCGCTGGCAAGATTTATTGGAACGCGCCAGCCGTGAAGGCTTTGAAAATTTACCGTAGTGCGGCGCTATCCGGGCGCGAAATAGTTAGGACTTACGCAAAATTGTTCCAGCTAGGCGCACCGCCGAAGACAGTACTTTAGT
>JAZJYB010000182.1:0-19320 GCA_040390685.1 Pseudomonadota bacterium
TAATTGAGATGATGGTAGTGATTGCCATTATCGCTATTCTCGCTGCGATGGCAGTGCCGTCGTATCTTTTCAAAGTGATACGCGAACAGATCGAAACCTCGCTCCCGCTCACCGATATTGCGAAACAACCGATTGCAGCATCCTGGCTAGCGATGCAGACTTTCCCTGCAGATAACGCAGCAGCAGGATTGCCCAGCGCTGACAAGATTGTAAATAATTACGTCCGTAGCGTAGCGGTAGAAGACGGAGCAATTCATATCACATTTGGCAACCGCGCCAGCAGCGCGATCAAGGGCAAAATCTTAACGCTGCGTCCGGCGGTGGTGTTGGATGCGCCGATAGTGCCGGTAACCTGGGTCTGCGCTGGCGCCGAAGCGCCAGACAAAATGACCATCAAAGGCGTGAATAAAACAAACGTGGAACAGACTAATTTACCTTTGGCTTGTAAGAGCAAGGCCAAGTAATTATTTAGATTTTATATTCCAGCATCGCACGTACCGCCACTGTTGTTGGTGTACTGGAAATGCGATTTAATATTCCGTCGGGACTTGTATAGGTGCTGACAGAGACATTCTCTTGATGCAAGCCATTACTGATAGAAACACGTAAATTGGTTTTGGCATCAAACTTCCACAAGGCATACAAATCGAGCACACGCTTTGGAATGGAATAGTTTGTTTGTTCTACAGAGATCCTGACCAGGCCACCATTTTGAAAACTGTAGTTGCCACCCAGAGTCAAAGGCAAGGTGTCCAGTTTGTAATCTATACCAACATTTGCACTGACAGGTGTTTGTGAATCGAGTCGATTATTCGGCCCGGGCACGCTACTTAAATTTGACCAGTTAAACGAGAGATTCGTCCGGAAATCGATCGCTGGCGCATCGCTGATCAACGACCGTAAAGGAAACTTCGCATCCAGCTCAATTCCACGGGTGGTGGCAAGACCATCGTTGATAGGCATCGCAACCCATCTGCCGCTGGCATCAGAAAGACTCGTGCGCGTAATATCGTCAATCCTTCGCATGAAAACACTGGCGCTAAGTACCCCACCGTCGTTGAGATAATGTTCAAACGCGGCATCCAGGCCCCAAGCTAGCTCTGGCTTCAAATTAGGGTTACCGGTGCGATCTGGCGCGGTGGCCAGATTATTATTTGAAATAAAACGACGCGGTATCAAACTGCTGGTATCCGGTGCTTTATACGTACGGGTTAAACCCAAACGCACCTGGTCATTTTTACTACCGGGTATTTTCCATAAGGTTTGCAAGATCGGGCTCCAGACGCTGGAGGTATTCTTCACTTGGGCGTAAGTATTTCCCTTGCTGGTAGTTTCCAGGCCTTCCCAACGCAGACCTGCATAAATCGACCAGTTCTTAGAGACATTCCACTCGTCTTGCACGAACACTGCAAGTCGATTAACTTCGGCATCAAAAATTTCGTCGAGAGGAATCGGTTTAATCGAAGCTACCGTCACATCATTTTGCTGACGAGTCTCATTGCGTTTGCTGAGCGCTCCATCCCAACCGGCAGCGATGGAATGGTCGGTTACAAATGGCGCGGTATATTTTCCGCCATAGGTAAAGCCTTGATCGCTGGCACCTGAATTTGCCTTACGATCTATTAACTTCAAACTGTCTTTGTCATATCCCTGGTAAGCCACTTCGGAACTACGTTTATTATAATTTGCGCCAAATTTCACATCCACTTTAGCGCTATCGGCTAGCTTATGTACCCAGTTCAGGTTACTGCGTACCATGGCAAACCGCGAATCATACTGTGTCAGATCGCTTGCATACAGCGGAATAGTTCCTGTACTTTTTTGTTGATTGAATCCAGAAAACTGATTGCCATTCACAAAAGTTTGTGAAGTAACAGTATCTCCATTTTCCAGATTCCAATTCACCCGTGGTGCCAGTCCGATACCTGTAAAGGTACCGAAATCTTTGGAGTTGACATGTTGATTCGCCGTGACATTACTACTTAGGTCTGTGCCGATGTCGTCAGAAACGGAAAAACGTTCAAATTTTCCTTGATTTACATTGCCTGAGATTGAATACGACATACGCCCGAGCTTATCGGAAAACTGCATGCTGACGTTGGCACCATATTTACCACCATCTTCTTGTACGCCTACTTTCAATTCACGCTGCGCAGTGACGATAGCTCGCTTGAGTACGATGTTGATGGCACCGGCGATAGATTGCGTACTCAACTCGGCGGTGGCGGAACGTATGACTTCTATGCGCTCGATATTATCTGGTGAGATGGAATCGAGAGAAAAACCCGGCGGGCTAGGCTCGCCATTGAGCATAATCTGGGTATAGCCTGCACCTAAACCACGCATCCGTATGCTGCCGCCGCGACCTTGCACACCACCAATGGTGACACCAGGCAAGCGCTTGAGTACATCACCGATATTGGTATCGCCATAACGGATAATGTCTTCTTGCGTCACAACGATCTTGCTGGCGGTATCCTGCCTGCGCTCGTCGTAACCCTTGACGCCACTAATCTCGACTTTTTGGCTTTGCTCTGCAGCCGGTTTAACCACGGTTTTTGGCTTGGCTGGCGGCGTTGGCGTTTGATTTGTTTTTACCGTTTCTTCAGCCGGGGATTGCTGTGCATAGCTGTTAGCGCCGTAGGTCAACAACAAGGAAAATGGCAATACGGCCAAGCGAAATGGGGAGCGAGAAATGTGCATGAAAATTAAAGTAAATGAAAGAATGGCGCTTCGAGTTGAAAAAACCTGAAAGAGTTCCTGAAATTCAAAATTAGAAACACTACGATACAAAACTACTCCTGAATAACTACAATTTCAAAATGTCCACCTTTTCTCTGTCATTCCCGCGCAGGCGGGAATCCAGAAGTCATCTTGTGCGAAGCACGCCAATCTTGACGCTACGCGTAATGAGCGAACTGGATTCCCGCCTGCGCGGGAATGACGTTAATTGGAGTTCTGACGTTCAAATTAAGCCTCCAAGCGCATCAAAGCCGCCAACAAGGGCTCGCAGGCATCGGCCACCCTATCCAGACTCTGCTCCCGCAATGCGGCCAAATCTACTTTGACTTGCGTTTTCAAACCTGCCCAACTCAGCAAGGCGGCACAGGCATCGGCGTGATCAAATAAGCCGTGCAAGTAAGTACCCAGAATTTGTTCATCCGGCGAACGCGTACCCTCCTCTTCGCCATTGATGATAAAGGCTGGCAAGGTGTCGCTGCTGGCGTAAGTCAGGCCCATATGAATTTCATAGCCTTCAACTTTAGCGCTGCGGTCGCTACCGAAAGCGCAAGTTCCGGCAACTTGCTTCAGCTGTTTCTCTTGCGTGAGTTCGGTGGTGATATCGAGCAAACCTAGTCCAGCTGAATCACCGGGCTGGCCTTCAACCCCATGCGGGTCACTGATGACTTGCCCCAGCATCTGGTAGCCACCGCAAATACCGATAACTTTTCCGCCATAACGCAAATGTTTTTCCAGCACTTCTTGCCAGCCTTGTGCCTTGAGAAAATCCAGGTCGGCGCGGGTATTTTTACTACCAGGAAGAATGATCAGGTCAGCGGCAGGGATGGCATGGCCAGGACCGACAAATTGCAAATCGACTTCGGGATGAAAACGCAAGGCATCAAAATCCGTGTGATTTGAAATGCGTGGAATCGCAGGGACAATGATACGGAATTTACCAGCAGTATTTTGGCTTGATTGAATCGCATCTTCGGCATCCAGCATCAAGCCATGCAGATACGGCAGCACCGCCAGCACCGGCTTGCCGGTTTTTTTCTCCAGCCATTCCAGGCCAGGTTCGAGCAGACTGATGTCACCACGAAAGCGATTAATCACAAATCCGATGATGCGTTTTTGTTCTGACTCAGACAAGCAATCCAGTGTCCCGATAAAGTGCGCGAACACGCCGCCCCGGTCAATATCCGCCACCAAGATCACCGGGCAATCGACCGCTTCGGCAAAGCCCATATTCGCGATATCTCGCGCGCGCAAATTCACTTCGGCCGGGCTACCTGCACCTTCAACGATAATCGCCTCATACTGATTTTTTAGGCGGCCATACGATTCGAGCACGGCTTGCATCGCGACTGTTTTGTATTGATCGTAATCCTTGGCATCCATGTCGGCACGCACCTTGCCATGGATAATGATTTGCGCGCCGGTATCCGATGATGGCTTGAGCAAGACCGGATTCATATCGGTATGCGCAGGTAAACCAGCTGCCACCGCCTGCAAAGCCTGGGCGCGGCCAATCTCGCCACCATCTATCGTCACGGCACTATTCAACGCCATATTCTGTGGCTTCATTGGCACTACCTTGACACCTTGCCGGTACAGCAGGCGGCACAGCGCGGCCACGACCGTGGTTTTACCGGCATCAGAGGTAGTGCCTTGCACCATTAATGTGGAGATTTTCATGAGTTTTATTTCTTAATAATATTTCGATTCAAAGCCTAAGCGCGCGATAAACCGGCAAAACTTGCAGGACGCTGATTCTACGTCAGAACCGCCACGCCATGCATTAAGCACGCCAGCTAAATTTTTTCTTCTGGCCTTATTCGATGCATAGGCTTTTTCCAATTTGGCGATTTACGTTTACTTACATTTCAATATTATTTTTACAATCTACGATGATAAAATGCCAATCCAAAATAGATTTCGCACATGGTTCAGCCCTGAGTCAATAAATATAAATGAGGTAAATATGTTTGCAAAAAAAATTAAATATTCCGCTATCAGCAGCCTGATATTCGCGGTCGTACCGGCACTGGCACAGGCCGCGGCCGGGCCGAGCAATCCTGCCAACTATCCTCCGGCGGGGCTGTATCAAACCGACATGGATAGCACCATTACGATGCTCGCCGGCAGCGCATCAATCAGCACGCACCTGCGTACTGATGGAAAGACGGGTGATGCGGTCAGCTACCAAACCGGCAATGGCCAACGCACGCCGGATCGCCTGTTCAAAGGCAAGGGACCAATCACTTTATGTCAAGCCGAGATTAAAGCAGGGACCGCCTTGGCGGCAACACCGGCGTTAGCCGCCCTCGCCGCCTGCCCGAATCAAAGCACCAGCTATAACGAAAACGGATACGTTCACAAGGCGATTTGCCCAGCCAGTGAAATGACATTGACCGTTCAGAAAATTGATACCGATACCTGGGAATTCACTACAGACACGACTACGTTTCAAAATCCGACCGGTCCCGACATCAGCGGCATGCGCTTCATCCTGGAGCAAACAATCAAAAACGGCGCCACAGAAAAGGAGCGCGCCGCTGCTAGCAAACAACTGGCAGAACTGCCCGAAATGCAACGCAAGATCTCCGAGGGGCAAGCAAACATGATTGCCAAGCTCAAAGAAAAAGCGCGCACAGCCAAAGATCCTGAAGAGGCAGCCATGCTCACAAATGCACTGGCAAAGCTGAGCGGGCGGACACCTTTGCAGCATGCAATCGGTAAAGAACGGCGCACCCGCATCAGCAATTTCTGTGACTTTTCCGTAAAGAAATAAATCGCAAATCAAAACAAAATAAGGGCAGCTTGCAACAAGCAAATTGCGCATGCTACCCTGAGCCTGCAACTCTTTCTGACCCATGCGAAATAGCCTTATTTCTCTACTAGAATGGGTCGCGAAGTATCCATCCTTATCAATCATCGAATGTGTTTTTCAATTCACAAGGAGAATTTGCCGTGGCGCGATTACAACTATGTTTGGCTTTATTAGGCTCATTGGTTTCGAGCAACCTGAGTTTTGCAGCACCATCTGAACTATCACTGGCCGTGAGTAAGGATTACGACACCCATTTAAAACCCCTATTTGAATATTTCCACCAAAACCCTGAACTCTCGTTCATGGAATTTAATACCTCGGCTCGCCTGGCCAAAGAATTACGCGCAGCGGGTTTTGAAGTCACCGAAGGTGTAGGCAAGACCGGCGTCGTCGCCATCTTGAAAAACGGCCCCGGGCCGTTGGTGATGATGCGCGCCGATATGGATGGCTTGCCGTTGGAAGAAAAATCCGGCATCTCTTACGCCTCCAAAGCAACGCAAAAAAATCCGGACGGCACGCTATCAAATGTCATGCACGCCTGTGGTCATGACGTGCATATGACTAGCCTGGTGGGCACTGCCGTACAAATGGCGGCACGGCGCAATGCCTGGTCTGGCACCCTGATGCTAGTCGGCCAACCTGCGGAAGAACGGGTCGGCGGTGCGCTCATCATGATGCAGGATCAAATCTGGAAACGCTTTGGCCAACCCAAATATGCGCTGGCATTTCATGTCGGTTCTGGAATTGAGACGGGCAAAATACAGGCAGTGGAAGGTTCACCTTATTCTGGTGTGGACACGGTTGAAATCATCATTCATGGCGTAGGTGCACACGGCGCGTCGCCTCATCTTGGTAAAGACCCGGTGGTGTTGGGTGCGCAAATTGTGCTCGCAATGCAAACCATCATTACCCGTGAGATAGCACCAAGAGAACCCGCCTTGATCACGGTTGGCTCGTTTCATTCCGGCACAAAATCCAACATCATTTCTGACTATGCCAAGTTACAGTTAACCGTACGCAGCGAAAGCCCGGCAACGCGTACTAAGTTATTGGCGGCGATCAAGCGCGTGGCCATCAATACCGCACGCGCAGCGGGATTGCCCGAAGATAAATTGCCGGAAGTCATAGAAATCGATACGCCTACACCACCGACACAGAATGACATTGCTCTGACTCAGCACCTGAAAAAAGTGTGGAACGATAAACTAGGAAAAGGAATCTTTGCCGAAGAAAAACCGCGTGAAGGCATGGGCGCTGAAGATTTCGGATTCTTCACCAGCGAGCCGTATATTCCTAGCGTGTATTTCCAAGTCGGCGGCACGCCAAAAGCGGATTTTGACGCTGCGGAAAAAGGTGGCCCTGCGGTAGCTGGCCACCACAGCCCGCTGTTTAAAATTACGCCAGAGCCTGCAGTAAGAACCGGAGTAGAAGCAACCGTCATCGCCTTGCTGGATTTACTGAAAAAATAAACTATGGGAAAATATGCGGGATGCACAGCATCCCGCATATTTTTTGAAAGAGCCTGAATGGATAAAATACCAGCCGCGCACCGTAGCGATTTTCTTGACCGCATCCGCGTCATGCTCACCGTACTGGTGATCTTGCACCACACCGCGATCATGTTTGGCGGCGATGGTGGATGGTATTTACGCTATGCCGCCAGCTCGACTTTAGCAAAGGCTTCGCTCACGCTATTATGCGCAGTCGATCAGTCTTTTTTCATGGGCGCTTTCTTTTTACTGGCCGGTTATTTCACACCACACTCATTCGACAGCAAGGGATGGCAGCGCTTCATGAAGGATAGGTTGCTACGCCTGGGCTTGCCAATCCTCGTGTATGGTTTCTTGCTCGGCCCGCTGACGATTGCACTATCGGAGCCATCCAAGCCTGAAGGCGTGCTTCAACTGTGGGGGAGTTTAATTGGACGATACACGTTCAATATCGGCCCGCTCTGGTTCGCTTACGCCCTGCTGATTTTTTCCGCTGGCTATGCCTTGCTGCGTACGCTGATAGGCCAACGCACATGGGCAATCAAACTCACCTCGCTACGCCATTCCAGCATATTGCTCATCGTATTAACTTGGGGCATAGGCGCCTTCCTATTGCGCCTATGGGTACCGACCGGCCAAGAGCGTGGCTTGCTGCAAATCGGCTATTTTTCTTCGTATATTTTATTGTTCGCCATCGGTTGCGCCGCAGCGCCCCTGCGACTGCTCGACCACATCGAAGGCAAGCTCGCCAAACCGTGGGGCTGGATCAGTTTGGTGAGCATCCCCACCCTATTTATTTACGCAGCAATGAGCGGCGCGTTCAAGGGTGCACCATTCGAACTACACGGCGGCTGGACCTTGCCGGTGGCAGCCTACGCGTTTTGGGAACCGATGGTGGGATGTGGCATCATCCTGATGCTGCTTTGGCGCTGCCGCGTAGCGAAAAATCCCTCGCCATTCTGGAGTCGCCTGACACCATATGCCTACGGCGCATTTATCGTGCACCCACCTATCGTGGTATCGATAGGTTTAATTCTTGGGCATTGGGAGGCATCGAGTTTGCTGAAGTTTGCTGTCGCTGGCGTGCTTGCCGCGAGCGCTAGTTTTGCGTTGGCGTCTGTGATGGTGCGCTTGCCTGGTGCACGGCGGGTGCTTTAATTTCTCATTCTTAAAGCACTTCTACAAGTTCAGAATAGCCACTTAAAATACCATCTGCAGTCAAAAATTGCAGCGGCTCACACAGTGCCTGCGCTACTAGCATCCGGTCAAATGGATCTCGATGAATGTCGGGCAAATGCCGCACCTTGGCCGCATGTACCGCTGTCACAGGCAACTCCTGAAATCCATTTTTCATAATTTCCTCCACCAAGACATCGACGTCAACATCCAGCTTACCAATGCCAACTTTAATGGATGCTTCCCAGATCGAGACACTGCTCACGTAAACCTCAGTTGCTGACAAAATTTTTTGCCTGGCACTTTTTGATAATTGTGAACTGTCCTGTAGCCACCACAGGTAAATATGGGTATCTAACAATATTCTCATTAGCGCCCTTCAAAAGTGGCTTGCAAGTCCGAAGGCAAGGGAGCATCGAAGTCATCCGCAATGAATATTTGGCCTTTCAAAGACCCTGGTTTGCGGATGATTTTCGGTTCTTTTATCGGAACGAGTTTAGCCACCGGCTTCCCCGCCTTTGCAATTGTGACATCACCGCCCTGAAGGACATTTTCTATCAAACGCGAAAACGTGCTTTTTGCCTCGTGAATATTGATCGTAGTCATACCAAATCCTTAATTTAACTTAGTCTAGCTTAGCCCACATCATAATATTAATCAAGCACTATGAAAAATCCGCATCATCCAATGACAATTTTCATCATGAAGTTGATCTTGTTAAATGTTGGGCTGATGAACCTTTAGTCCAACAAGTTATTTCGCAAATTTAAAGGTTCAGACCATCAAGCTGAAGGGTTAATTCCTCTTGTGCGTTGTGCAAAATTATCGCGAAAGGATAGTAAGATCGATGATTTTTAAAAAATACGGTAAACCCATTTCCCGAACAAGATAAACCGCTTATTTGACGCCACCATACAAAACTTGGCGTATTATCTTTCACTCTCAGGTATATCATCAGGTTGTCACGCAAATCATATTCCGCCGTAAATGGCGCAATTTTCTTTGCGTTTTTAAGCATTCTTTTTGATAGACGCTTGGCCAGCCATCTCCAATACGGCTGATACATTTTCTTGACTCGCACCTCCATTTTCTGTGCGCTAAAATAGAAAGAAATTAGCAAGCCAAGTAAGAAGAACACAGCACCTGCGAAATGCCAAAGTGCGAACTCTTCTTCCATCAGATAGATGCTCAAGATCAAGAACAGCCCAAACACGCTCAATGGCCTGATGCAGGCAAATAAAAAAGGATAAATTTTTTTATAAAATACACCGCTACGGAGATCCCGCACCTTCAACAATTGATCATAAATAAGCGGCACCAACTCAATTTCAACCTGATTCAAAAATTCTGCCGTGATGTTAGTGCTTAGTCTTAATAATTTCATTCAACATTCCTTTTTGCAAGTTGGGCAGGCTAAATTCCGTAGATTTGACCAAATTTTATCAAACCACCATTTTTCAGAACGTCTCGACAGTTGCAAGGCTATAAAATCCAACAACCAATGTGAGCAAATCAACTGACACTCACGCTATCACATAAAAAACCCACTTACTTACCACCCCGCGGATCAACCACATTCACCGGCTCAGAAGACGGCCCATACGCGCGGATATCCGGCCTATACATATCCTCGGCATACGTCCCTGGCACGTGGAAGCGCCCAGGCGTCACCACTCTTAGCATGTAGAACAAATTGATCTTGCTACCGTCCAGGCGCACGGCAGCGACAAATCTGTCGTCGCGGTATTCCTTGTGCTTGATGCGTGGGTCTTCCATGGCTTGCGCTACGTTGATTCTATCGACCATAAACTCGCTGGCTTGCGGGCCTTGCGATAGGTTCATGTTCTCTACTTCCAGGCCGGCGGGGATATGGTCGATCACCATGGCGTCTTCAATTATTTGCTTGGAAGTCGCGCCCACCCTGACGATTAACATGTCGCCCACTTTGAGATTGCCACCCTTCCATGGCTTGCCGTCTGTAGTGAACCAGCTGCGTTCCAGGCTGATTTTTTCTACGCTAGGGATCGGCAATTTCAAGGGGTAGCCGCTGGATTCTATTTCTATCCAGAGTGCATTCGCGCCCTTGTTTTCTAGCGTGATGCCTTTCAATGCCAAGGCGGGATCGAAGCTGCGGCTCTCGCTGTTTTTCGAACTCAAGCTAGTGCTGCCGTCGGCGGTTTTCAATATCGCTTCCCATGGCTCGGTGACCGTACCACCGGCGGCGCGGGCGGCCAAGAACAGGGCTATGCGTTCCTGGGTAGAGAAATAGCCGCGTGGTTTGCCTAGCCTATCGGCCAGATTGGTCAGCAAGATTTCGCGTTGCGGATGGCTGATTTTATGGCGCAATAACAGCGCATACGACAGCGCTTGATCGCGCACTGCCGTACCATAATCGCCTAGCCAATCCCACTCCCAATCGGTGCGCACGCCATAGGGTTTATTCATCGCTTCGTTCAAGGCAACATCGGCGCGTTTTTGGTCGCCCATCAAGCTTAAGGCGATGCTGAGATGCACCAAGGGCAAGGGTGATTTGGCGCGGTCGCGGTAGCTGTCATGCAACAGACGTAGCGATGCCAGCGAGGCTTTTTGATCGCGTGCCAGCATGTAGCCGATATGCGCCAGCTCGGCAAAGCGTTGATGGCTATTGCGGATCAGATCGTAATCGCGCCAATCGTAGCGACCATTGGCATCAGGCTTGACGGCGGCCGGCATCGGTGAAAATTGGCTGCCAGCCGCGTTCAATTTATCGACCATCCATTTTTGTGCGCGCTTGGTCATCTCTTCCGGCACATTGAAACCTGCTTCGCGCGCATCGCTTAAAAAACTGGTGACATACGGCGTGAGCCAGCCTTCATAACTACCGCTATCGCCATTCCAGAGACGGAAACCGCCTTCTGCACCCTGCATACCGGCGATACGGCCGATCGCACCTTCGATAAATTGCGCCCTTTGCTCACGGGTGTGCGGCGCTAGCCCCACCGCCTTGGCGCCCTCTTCATCGATGAACACATGCGGATACGCCGCGCTGGTGGTTTGCTCCAGGCAGCCATATGGATAATCCAGCAAACCCTTGACGATACTGCGCACATTTAAAGGTGGGCGGTTCGACATACTCACACTTAAAGTTGCCGAGCCACGGTAAAAACGTTCGACCATATTCGCATCGAGTTTTTGCGTTGCGCCCGGCTCGATACGCAGGCGACGCGCATCTTGTTCACGCGGTACCGGTGGCTGGATTTGCAAAGCGAATTCCCTATGGATCACCACCGGTTTTGCACCCGCAGTTTTCACATCCAGACTAATTCGCGAGAGGCCAAACGGCTCATTCGATTCGACATTGAAGCGCAAGATATTCCGTTGCTTCGGCGCGAGTTTCAGGCTGCGTTCACCATCGGTAATTTTCAACAATTTATCGGCATACAGTTTGATACTGATGCTTTGCTCGTCCTTCATCATATTCGTGACATCCAGCGCCATGGTCGAAGTATCGCCAGGGCCGATAAAGCGCGGCATGGCGATCTCGGCGACGATCGGCGCGCTGACGACGACTTCTTTATCGGCACTGCCGTATGCATCCTCGGTAGACGCCACCACCATCACGCGCAAGCTGCCATTGAAATCCGGAATATTCAAAGGCACATCGGCTTCGCCTTTGTCATTGAGCTGCACCGGGCCAGAGAACAGATCGATCAACTTGACTTTTTTCGGCATGCTCTTGGTGTCGCGCTTGCTGGCATCGCCGCCCCATTTAATCTTGCCAGGTGTGCCATCCATGCGTTCAATCAACTTGCCATAAATATCCGTCAGCTCGGCGCCAAAACGATGTTTACCGAAGAAGAAATCAAACGGGTCAGGCGTCTTGAAACTGGTGATATTCAAAATACCTACATCCACCGCCGATACCGTGACCATGGCTTTTTTACCTGCTGCGCCATCGACTTTGACTTTGACCAGCATGCGTTTTTCTGGCTCGACTTGCGCCGGTGTCGTCACGCTCACTTTGAGCTTGCGGGTCTCGCGTGCCAAGGGCAACCAGGTCAAGCCGACCGCACGCGCCGGGGTGACTTTATCGCCCTGGCTACCCGGACGAAATACCACGGTAGAGACATACATGTCAGAGCGGTTCCAGCTCTTGTCGATAGGGATGCTGAGCGTGGTGCCATCGGTCGTCACAGAAACGCGTTTGCTCCACAAGACTTTATCGGCCTCGACCAAGACCAGGGCTTCGCCATCGTGCGGCGGGATGATCTTGAGCTTGATGTCGCTACCCGGTTTGGCTGGCGCACCTTCCAGTTGCAGACGTACGCGGTCTGGCCGGTTGCCAACGCTCTCGCTATCTTGCGCATTCCAGCCCGCGTAAAAGCGGTAGCGCAAGACCAATTTAGTCTCAGGATCAGTCACTTCCAAACGGTAGGTACCCCAAGTCACAGGCACGGTGATCTTGGCGCGGTTATTCAGTTCCAAGGCACCGGCATGAACGGTCTCTTCGGCTTCAGAATAACCCGAATGCCAGCCCCGCCCGGCATCGTAACGCCAGTAATATTGCCGGTCTTCACGCACCAGTTTAAACGGCGCTTGCTTGACCGCCTGGAATTTGCCACTGGCGGCCACGCGTATCAGTTCAAACTCGGCCATGCTGCCTTCGCGCGCCACGTCTTTTTCGAACATCGGGCGCACCGCTATCATGGCCTTGGCTGGCCACCAGAGCCGCTCAGTTGAACGCACCACCGGGCGGCCACCAGATTCCAATAAACTAAACGAAGCACGCACGCGCAATGGTGATTTAGCGTTCGCGGTAAATGGCACATTGACCTCGGCTTTGCCAGTCTCGTCCAGCGCGGTTTCTTCAATTTCTGCACGCGCTTTATTCGCATCGTCGGCAAAATCACCGAAGATAAAACCAGGCCATTCTTTGGGCAGAGGATTGCGTGCACGCTCTTGCGCCACGCTGCCAAGCAAGCGGTTGCCGGATGCCGGCGCGCCATACAAATAATCGCCCTGCACCGCAACGCTAAAATTATCACCATCGCTCAAGGGTTTCTCATCGGTTTTTAAAGTGAGCTTCATACGCTCGGGCAAAAACTCTTCGACTTGAAAGCTGTAAATAGAATCGGGGCGCTTGGCGCTAGGATCAGCGCGGAACTCCAGGCTCCATTTACCGGTCGCCGCATCGAGCGGCAGATCTATCGTATTTTGCAAATAACCGGGTGTCTTGGCGTTCGGCTGCCAGATGGTAGAGCTGACCACATCACCGCTAGGTTTTTTCAAATCGACCTTGATCGGTGCCGGTGGCAAAGCAATGCCTTCGGCCGTGCGCGCCATCAATGAGGCGGTGAATTTTTCACCGGGGCGATACAGATCACGACCCGACCAGACGAAGAGTTTGGCATCGCGCGGCAAATGCCCGCCGATATCAAATTCAGCCAAATCCAAACCGGGCTCTTGCAAGGCGATGATAGAGACTTCACTGGCACGACGCGCCAACAACAGGCGCGCAGCATTCGGCAAGCCCGGCAAAATACCATGACCGTCGCCATCGGTTTTGCCGCGCAACAGCACTTTGCCTTCTCCGCCCAAGACCTCAATCTCGATACCGCCCTGCGCCTTACCATCTTTCAGCGAAGTCGTAAAAACATCAGTCTGCTTAACTTGCCGGCGCACATGCAAGCCGATATCGCTGACGTAAAAGTAAGTGACCTGGTAATCATAATCATAAAAACCCGGGCGGCGCATCACGGCAACATAGATGCCGGGCTCCTTGAGTTCCTTGATTTTTTCAACCGGCAAAAAACTCACTTTGCGGCTGTTCGGCAATTCGCTGGTGACAAAGCGGTTTTGGTACACGCTTTGCGCGATGCCCTGCAAGGCATTCAGTTGCCAGCCCGAGGTCAGACCCTTGAGCTTATTGCGGTTGCTCCAGTAATCGTAATAATTGCCTTCGCCCTCACCGTCACCACTCTCGGCATTGTCACCACCTTCTTCGCCATTATTTTGATTGGCGTTATTGCGGTTTTTGCCCACCACCATATCGATAAACTTGGGGATTTTTTCCGGAGAAATACGCAGGAATTCGACATCGACTTCAGGAATATTCACCGTCACCACTGGCAAGCCACCATTTAATCCGGCCGGCAAAACCGTGCCCTTGCTGGCAAAGAAATACGACGGCGCCATCTCATCACTGACCACATCGCAGCTATGCACTTTATCAAGTTTTTTACCGGAACCCGCCGCCAGCGCAGCGCTCAGATTGATCTTGTACTGATGCCCGGCCTTCACGAACGGGAACAGCAATACATGCGGATTATCCGAAACGATCCAGCCGCCTTTGACTAGCTCGCTAGGTTTGGAGGCAGCGCTAGCAGCATCGGCTTTTTTAGGCTGGCCAGGTTTAGCTTTCAGGTCGCCCAGATCGGAGACCTCAATCAACTTATCCAAGGCTTGATCAGCATCCACACTTTGCGAAAACATCACCGCCAATGCCGGCTGATCATCATGCAAACGGGCCAGACAACTCGTGACATCAAAAGGCGCATCGGGATTAGCCACAATCGCCTCGCCAGTGACCGGGCGGACCGCCTTATTTTTCTTCATCCACCACATGCCAGCACCAGCAGCGCCGACAGCAGCGGCTAACAAAACAATGCCTAAGGTTTTCTTGGAAAAGTGTGCCACGTTAGCTCCCGATTTTGATGTGATGACAATATATCATCAGTTCAAACTTAGGGGGAGGCTAAGCCGGATAAGTTTTTAGCGGGCGTGGGTTTTATGATTGACGAGGATGTTTTACGCTGCACTTCGCTAATTTTTCTGACATTTACCGAATTAATAATCAATGCGAACTCGCACCCTTTGATAGAGACCGCCCTCGATCAGCTTGTAGTTTTTTTGCGTATAATACACAAGCCGAATATTTCGGTAGGTTGTACGTCTTCAGGGCGGGGTGAAATTCCCCACCGGCGGTAAATTTTGCCACAGGTTTTTTTGTGTCTGAACAAGCCCGCGAGCGCTTGCATCAATGGTGAAATCTGGTTTGGATTTCACTTTGCAAGGTCAGCAGATCTGGTGTGATTCCAGGGCCGACGGTCATAGTCCGGATGAGAGAAGATGCGCCAAACATATCAGTTTCTCCAGCTTGCTGGGGACGCTGGCGTTTGGCTATTCACATCCCCTGAAACGTCTTTTGCACTTTACTTTTGCGGAGCGTTTCATATGTCTATCACTACAGTAATACCAACATCAGCACCATCCATTGCAGCGGCAAATCACGCCGTGGCAAAACCACAAGCCCCCTTCGAACAACGCTTGCAGCAAGCCTTATCTGATTTGCGAATCGGCAGACCAGTCTTGCTAATGGATGATTTCGATAGGGAAAACGAGGCCGACCTGATCATTGCAGCTGAGAAGATCAGCGTCGAATCCATGGCTAGACTGATACGCGATGGCAGCGGCATTGTCTGCCTATGTCTGACCGAAGAAAAATTGCAGCAGCTTGCCTTGCCACCCATGGTCACGCATAACGACAGCCGCTATGGCACGGCATTTACCGTCAGTATCGAAGCCAAACGCGGCGTCACGACCGGCGTGTCGGCAAGCGACAGAGTTACCACGGTGCTGGCGGCGATTGCGCTTGATGCCCAAGCCGATGATCTGGCGAGACCGGGCCATGTCTTTCCGCTACGCGCAACCCCCGGTGGCGTGTTAAGCCGTCGTGGTCACACCGAAGGTTCGGTGGATCTGGCGCAGATGGCAGGCTTGTTGCCAGCCGCAGTCCTGTGCGAGTTGATGAATCCGGATGGCAGTATGGCCAAGGGCGAAGAGATTGTGAACTACGCGCTCAACCATGACCTGGTGATTTTATCGATTGACGAGTTGGCCAATTATCGTTCGCGACAGGAAGGATAGTCTGGGCTAGTCGATACTCTATTCAAAAATTGAAGAGGGGATCAGTGGCGCTTTAAAAACGCTTTTTCGCTTTGAGATATCGAGTTAAAAATCAATGCGAACCGTCCCCTTTTAAATACTACAGTCATTTGTAGTCTGGCCAAGCTTGTCGAACTGCATCAACGCAAGGTGCGATAAAAACGGAAAGTGTACCAACTGATAGCATGTGTTGCTGATCGCGCAAATTCACAATAGTTTGACCTACTATACCCAAACATTCTGATCCAGTTGAACCGGATGACAAAGCTTCCAGTATTTTCTCCGCATCATCACCTAATCCGAGACGAGTGAGCTCCTGCGAAAGAAGTCTGAAGCAGAGAAAACCATCGTCGTTGTTTTTGTATTGGCTTATCAAGATTTACACTCAAGCCAGGAAATATGGGCAAGCGCATCGTTGGCAAAGTCGGCTGCAACCAAAACATCGCGCCAATCAATGTTGGCAATTTGAACTGCGGCATGCAGTTTCTCCAACGATCCCTCGCTAATTTTCAAGACCGCGCAGCGAATGCGATTGATACCATCGATACCTTGTTCTGCAATCAGTGGAAGATCAGTGCCACACTGTGCTTCCAGCAATTTTTCTGCAACAATCCTCTGCGAATGGGGAAATAGCTGTTCCAACTTGATACGTAGTTTGATGTCTAAATATACGTGTGGCATTTTTTTCTTTGTGTATTCGTTCCAGTAAATCACAGCGTCGGGTTCACTTTAAGAACGCTTGCTCATCGCGGCATACCAAGTTAAAAATCAATGCAAACCCGACCCCTTTTGATTTACTTTTGATTTATAGCACGCTCCACCATACTTTGTAGACCTAGCATTAATTAATTGAACTCAAGGGTTTGAGCGGTATGTAGCGCGTCGCCTGCTGTTGATTCAAATGTGAACCTACTTTCAACAATTTTAACTGACAGCGACTCGGGCAGGAACACCTTCATCTTTACTAGCTTGGTTTCATTTGGGGCAATTGCAAAGCTCTCGGCTCGGGAATCCCAGAAATCGAGAGAGCCTTTATCGCCAGCTGAACTCTTTAAATAACCTTCAGACATTAGTGGAATTTTCGTTTTGTTTATGATTTTTAATGTCACAGTCAAGATGTCATCGCGACGAATTACTTCTTGTGCTTCCATTAGTAATCGCGATTCTTTTATCGCATCTTTTAGTACTCCATCCCCGTTTATTTCACGAAGCGTGTTTTTATACCCGGCCAGCTGTTTGCTGTTGCCAAACAATTCAAGCTTATCTGACGCGTACCTGATGACAGACATTTTCATTTCCGCGCCCATGACTGTGCCGAACACGAAAGGAACAACAAGGAACAAAAGCATGATTGGAAGGATAACGAAGGGCTGCCATGCAGCACTTGCCTTCTCCTTGCTCTCAACAACTTTTCCTTTTGTCGCCTTTGACTCAATGCTATCGATGTCTGAAGGATCGAAGGTCTTACCTTCAATCAGAAGTAGGACAGTTATAGTCTCAAGTCTTGATAACTTTGGAATGGATAACGTTTTTCCTGTCACGGTGAGGGTACTTTTTGAAGTGGCAATTAGCTCAAATTTGCATCCCGGCCGAATGGAAATAGCCACATCTTCTTCAGCTATCAAGCCAGCGTTAAAGATGGTTAATGAAACTATCTGTCCATCGCTGATTGGGGTGTTTAGGTATAACTTGGGTGCTATGACATAAAGCCATCGGCTTTTAAGGATTGCTAATATTCCAGCAACACATAATGCGGCTAGAACAGTAGTAAATATTGCTGTTATCAATTTAAAACTCCGTTTCGTAAATTTTAGTAATGCACGAGGGCACCTAGATATGTCCGTCACCGTGACTGGTGAATCGGACGAGTGTCGCATAACATTCTTAGAGAAAATTCTCAAAACCTGATTGCGGTCTCACTTTCCGGCGACCACTACTCTTTTAATAAGCACGGTCAAAATGGTGAAAATCGTCGCCGTTTTTTATTTTCATTCTACCAATTAACTCGACAAATTTGGAACTTATCACAACCGATCGGTTGAATCCTCTCCCCATTTCGGCCATCTCAGAAAAACGAAAATTATCGCAGCCAAGCTTACAGGATTCATTTTTTATCCAGCGAAAACCCAACACTATCCACATGCCCTGCCGCATCGATCACCGTGATGTTATGCGCGCCCTCGCCGCTGAGGTGAAAGCTTTGTTTTTTTGTGGTGTTGGGTGTGGCGCTTTGCTTGCCGTCGAGTAGCCAGTAATGCTGGCCATTGCCACCTACCGCATCGAGTGTGACGACCACCTCGTTTTGTCCTGGCGCTACCCGTAGGCGGCTGCCGTTGCGTACGCCCATTAGCTTGATGCTGCCGACCGTGCTGGCTTGCGGACAATCGGGTGACCATGGCACTAGGCCTAGCTCTAGTTTGCGTTGCGGTGTCAGCCAGGCTTCGAGCAATGCGGGCCAGCGCGCGACTTCGTTTTGCACTGCATCTTTATCGCATGCGAGCGTGGTGCGTAGTTGGCTGTTGGGGTCTATCCAGATGGTTTCTAGCAAGCTACGGGCGCGCAAGCGATCGGGTAGCGTTGGTGGGATCGTGCCGCGTAATATCCAGGCGCTGTGTTTTACGTGGCAGTGTTGCGGTGCTGTGTTGCTGGCTGCCGTACCTAGTGGCCAGCATATTTGCGCGCTAGTGACATCCTTCGGGCGCTGCTGGCTTAGTGCTTCGCTATGTGGCAGTGAAAACGCGATTTGATGGAGTAGCGGTGCTGCGACATTCGCGCCGAAAAAACCTGGGTTGGGTGTGCCGTCTGGCCGGCCTATCCAGACGCCCATGGTGTAGCGCCCGCTTACGCCGACCGCCCATGCATCGCGAAAACCATAGCTGGTGCCGGTCTTCCACGCCAGCCGCACGCCACTGTTGTCGGCTTCGACAAAGGGCTGGTCGGGGTGGCCGCCGCCTTCCAAAATACTGCGGATAATAAATGCCGCACCCTCACTCATCATGCGCGCTTCGTGCATCGGTGCATCTCGCGTAATGCGCGGTGTGCCGGCCATGCCACCAGCCGCCAGCGACCTATACGCACCGACCAGTTCTTCCAGGCTGGTGCCAGCACCACCGAGGATGACGCTGAGATTTGGCGCCGCGTCTTTTGGCAAACGCAGTCGCAGACCGGCGCTGGATA
>JAZJYB010000182.1:19342-23606 GCA_040390685.1 Pseudomonadota bacterium
GGGGTATCGGCCATCAGGCTTTCTGAGTGGATGATGCCGTCGTCCAATGCCATCGCGTACAAGAACGGTTTCAAGGTAGAACCGGGTGAGCGGATACCGCGCACCATATCGACATGGCTAAAACGCCGCGGGTCAGAAAAATCGGCCGAGCCGGCGTAACCCAAGACCTCTAAAGTTTTACTGTCGATCACCAAGGCCGCCATCGAGACAAAGCGCGGCAGCTGGCTTACCTTGTCGGCCAGCATGCGCTCTAGCATGGCCTGCACATCTCTATCCAAAGTGGAGGTGACGATGGGTGTCTGCGCTGCACCCTTATTATGCTGTCTGTTATGTCTAGCTGCTTGATGCAAGCGCTCCGCCGCCAAGGGTGCCAGCCATGCGACTCGCGGCGGATTGGCACCAACTTTTTCTATCAATGCATCCTCGACTTCTGCGCTAGTCCAATGCTTCAGTTCGGCCATGCGGCGCAAGACTTTATCGCGGTATTCCTGTGCGCGTTCCGGGTGACGATCAGGGCGCAAACGCGAAGGCGCTTGTGGCAGCACCACCAGCAATGCGGCCTCAGCGGAAGAGAGTTGTGCGGCGCTTTTTCCGAGATAGCTACGGCTGGCCATTTCTACACCTTCAACGATGCCGCCCATCGGTGCGTGGTTCAGATACAAGGTGAGGATTTCGCGTTTGGATAAGCGCATTTCCAACTGCAATGCCCGCGCAATCTGGCGACATTTACCGAGCATGGTGCGCGGCACCGGTTCCAATGCACGCGCCACTTGCATGCTTAGGGTAGAACCGCCCGAGACGATCTGGCCATGAACCAGCCATTGCCAACTGGCGCGCGCCATGGCGAACGGATTGATCCCCGGGTGCCAGTAAAACCAGCGGTCTTCGTAAGTCAATAAAGCGTCTAGATATTTAGGCGAAACTTTGTCGGGAGTCACCGGAAACCGCCAGACACCATCAGCATCTGGCCAGCCACGCAAGGGCGAACCATCACGCGCCACCACCAGCATACCCGCCTCGTCATGCGGGATAGGTGGTGGGAAAACCTGATCAAGAATTAGTAGGAAAATGAGGAATGCCGCTAATCCCCCACGCACCGGGTGTTTTTTTAACCAGTTGCGGATGAGGGTGAGGCGTGCACGCATTAATTCATTGAAAGTATTTATTCGGAATTGCGTATTGTAGAGCCAAGTCTGTCGTATTAGTCAGTGCAATCGCATGACGACAAAACAAAACCTGTTTTTTTCGCTCACCCGATTATCCAGAATCTTTCGGGAAACGCGGATTTAATCCGTCATCCCCGAATGCTTTAGTCGGGGATCCAGTGTTCATTTACTTCGTGCGATTCACGACTATTATGTCGCTTCGCGAATAGGTTGGAAACTGGATCCCCGCGTGCGCGAGGATGACGACTAAACCGGGGCTTCCTTATTGATTCGCTTGCTGCCAATCCGCAATAATCTTCTGCAATTGTGGCAAGCCGTGGGTAATCGCACTTGGCCCTGGCGATAAAATATCTGCCGATTTAATCTCGAATACCTGGCCGTTCTTTAAGGCGGGTATCTCTTGCCAACCAGTGCGCTCTGCCAGGGTTTCTGGACGAAACTTCTTGCCGCACCATGAACCTATGATGATGTCGGGCGCACGCTGCACGACATCGACCGGGTCGGCGATGATGCGCTCTTTGGCGCTGTGAAATTGCGCCAGATCAGAGTAGGCATCCTGGCCGCCGGCGATTTCTATTAATTCTGAGACCCAGCCTATGCAACTCATCATCGGGCTATCCCATTCTTCAAAATAAATCTTGGGTTTGCGCGTCCATTGTGCGGCTTGCAATTTGGCTGTGGCGATTTGCTCTTGCAAGCTGGCGATCAGTTGTGCACCCTGCTCTTGTTTGTCGACCAAAGTTGCCAGCACCGCGATCATGCGCAGTATGCCTGCGACATCTCTCTGGTTGAAGGCGTGGACTTCTATCCCGGCGCTGATCAGGTCGCGGCTCATCTCGGCCTGCATATTCGAATACGCAATCACCAGATCGGGTTGCACCGCCAAAATACGATCCAATTTAGCAGAAGAGAAACCGCTGATTTTAGGCTTCTCGCTACGCGCCCGCGCTGGCCTGGTGGTGTAACCAGAGATGCCGGCGATCATGTCTTCGGCGCCTAATGCGTACATGACTTCTACTGATTCGGTGGAGAGGCAGGCTATACGTTGATAATGTTGATAGTGGCTCATGGCTTTTGTTCCCTATGTTTGCGGGCTGCATCCATTGCCTCGCAGACGACTTTGGCGCCGTTGATAATCCGTGGCCCGGAGCGATTCAGTTGATCGCCATCGACCGCCACCAGATTATGATTTTTAACCGCCAGCATGCTGGTAAATGGTTTCCACTGCTCTACTCCGCTGCCAGCCTGATTTTCGCTATCGCCGGTGAGGATCAGCTCGGGGTTTTCTTGTATCACAGCTTCGGTGCTCAGTGTTGGTGCTGCCGCACTCAGGTGGCCAAAAATATTTTTCCCGCCGCAGATGCGCAGCACGTCGCTGACGATATTTTTGTCATTGAGTGTAAAGATGGGCTTGCCCCAGACTTGATAAAAAGTACGTACCTGGCTTTTATTTTGGTAGCGTGTACTTAGCTGTGTCAACTGCTCGCGAAATGCATTGGCGGATAGTTGCGCTTGTTTTTCTGTGCCGAACAAAGTGCCTAGCTTTTGTAGTGTTTCCGGTATCTGCTCTAGCTTATGCGGTTCGCTAAAAAAGTAAGGGATGCCCGATTTGCGTAGAGGCTCTAACGCCCGCTCATAGGCGCCATGCATCCAGACCACCAGCAGATCCGGCTTCATGGCGATGATGCGCTCTATGTCGAGCTGGCGATTATCGCCGATGCGCGGGATTGCCTTGGCCGCTTCAGGATAGTCGCTGTAGTTGACGGTGCCGATAATCTGCCCGCCGGCGCCCGCCGCGAAGATCAATTCTGTGACGTGCGGCGAAAGGCTAATGATGCGGGTGGCTGGCTTGGCTAAAGTGATGACTTTACCCACGTCATCGGTGACTGTGATGGCCGCTTGTGCTGTTTGCGCAAACAGCTGCAGTGTCAACATGAGCGTCAACATTACTGCTAAAAAACTGATTTTTTTCATTGATTTTATCTCCAGGAATCTAATGCAATAGTGAGTTTTTTCCAGCCCGCTTCGTCAGGCGGCAAACCAAAACGCAAGCCGCACGCGGCTTCGCGAAACAACCTGACCCAGATCCCCTGCCCGGCCAGATGTCGCCAGAGTTGTTCGGTCTGGCCTTGCAAAGCCGCATCGCTACACCATTGGAACAAGGCGGTACCAGTCGATGCAATTCCATGTTCTGACAGCAGGCTCTGCAAGCGTTTTCCCTCGTCTTGCAAATACTGGCGTGTTTCGGTTTGCCATGCTGCATCTTGCAATGCTGCACAGGCTATCTCTTGGGCTGGCCCGCTGATGCTCCACGGGCCTAACATGTTTTCTAATTGGCTTAACAGATTAGTGTGGGCGGCGACAAAACCCAGGCGCAAACCAGCCAGGCCAAAAAATTTACCGACCGAGCGCAGCACGATCAAGCCGGGCTGCGCGCTGGCTTGCGCCACACTCTGGCGGTCCGTGGTATCGGCAAAAGCCTCGTCGACTATCAGCCAGGCGCCGCGCTCTGCCATTTGCGCAGACCAGCGCAACAAAGTCTTGGCCGCAACGCATTCGCCAGTCGGATTATTCGGATTACACACGACCAAAACCTCTGCTGTTGGCACCATGCTTTCCAATGCATCGTAGGTGCACTCTTGCACTTGATGGCCGTGTTGACGCCATTGATAGGCATGTTCAGCATACGAGGGCGCAGCCACCACTACTTGCGCCACGCCCGTATTTTGCAGGCGCAGTCTAGGCAAAGCCTGGATTGCCGCCTGTGTACCCGCCACCGCCAGCATCGCTGGCGCGCCATAAAATGCTTGTGCCGCATCAGTTAATGCGGCCATCTTTTCTGGCAAACGGTGCCAGGCATTATTGGACAAAGCCGGTACCGGATAAAAGCGCGGATTGATACCGGTGGAAAGATCGAGCCACTCGCTGACTGGCCGATCAAAGCGCCGCGCTGCCTCTTGTAAATTGCCGCCGTGTTCTAGCATGGAAGTTTCACCTTTTTGTTTCGCTTTAATATTACGGTTCGCCCGCTATGTCAGCGAGTCAAATACAGTTACTGTCGTCATGCCGGACTTGATCCGGCATCCAGAATTTACCTG
>JAZJYB010000183.1:0-2142 GCA_040390685.1 Pseudomonadota bacterium
ACCAGATCGGCAAACTTGATCAGCACGCGCTTGCGCGCTGCCGGCGCTTTGCCAGCCCAACGGCCATCCTCAAAGGCGTTTCGTGCCGCGATGACCGCCAGGTCTACATCTTCACTTTGGCAACGCGCGACAGGGCCGAGATTGCGTCCATCTATCGGTGAATGATTATCGAATTGCTGCTCCGATTTAGCCCAGACCCGTTGTCCGGCTATGAAGGCGCGGCCATCCATTTTGAGCGTTGCGGCACGCTCATGCCAAAGTTTGTTTGTCATACGATTTCCTTTTTCTTCCTGCACTATTTTCCTGAAAAAAAAGCGGACATCATGCGTGATGTCCGCCATTTTTCTATGCGGCTCTATGCACTACGCAACATTTACTGCATTAAAAACTGACCACCGCTGACGCGCCTACCAATAAATTATCTTTCTTGTAGGTGTTCGTCGTCACATCATAAAATGTATTTTGTGAAGAACCATCGCGGCGCACTTCAAACTTCATCAGCACGTTTGGTGCCAAAGCGTAGTTCAAGCCAAAGGTCATCGCATACCGGTTCGCACCCTTGTTCGGGTCCATGATCATGCCGGTCGCATTGTCGATGCCTGGGCCAAAGCCGTTACGATAATCACCACAGGTTGAATCCATCGCGGTCGCGCCAGACGGGTCGGTAGCCAAGTCAGGTGTGCTGCAGCCACCAGGAAACACTACGCTAGGCACACCACCGCCATTCACGGCATTCTTGATGTAATCAAAACGGGCGATGCCTTCCAGGCGCGGCATAAATTTGTAGGCAGCCAATCCTGACACGCCTACCCATTTAGCGTCGTTGCCGTTAAACGCAGCGCTCTTGGTGATACCGGTTTCGAGCTGGCCTTGCAAAGTCAAATCGCCACGGATGAAATAAGTGTCAGCCTCGACGTAATTCACCGAGGTGGTGGACGACATTTTTCCATGCAAACCTGAGGCACCCCAACCAGCAAATTCACCCTTGGAATAATCTACGCGCCAATGGAAATTCGGTGACTTGCGATCGGTCACACGGCCATTGTTGGCGCCACCAATAATGGTCTTGATATCCCACTTGCCTTCCAGATGCTCATAACCAAATCCGGTCATGAAAGAAGGCTCGGTGAAATCAAACAGTAAACTGTTGGTGATGTTCTTTTTAGACAGGGCGCCAGCGGTTAACTGATATTCATAACCAGGCCAGGAGCCGATCTGGCCAGCCAGGAAACGATTATTCAATCCATTCACCGGGATAGAGACGAAAGCCTGATTCACCATCGAACCTAAATTGTAGCCACCACCATCGCCATAACTCTTATGCGGCATCAATTCAAGCAACCACTTGGTGCCGCCTTCCATTTCTTTTTCGAAACGCAATAGCGCAGAGCCAAAGAACGCATTATCGTAGGCGTAAGCGGCATTCTGGCTTGGATGTGCGCCGGTGCCATTCACGTCAGAAAAATTTTTCATGAGTATGAAGCTGCTGGTATTCTGGCGTTGGTTGTAGATATAAGTCGGATCAATGAAACCGGAAATTTTGAAGCCCTTCAGGCCACTGGTTTCAAGCTGATCATCCATCGCTTCGGTCTTGATACGCATGCGATTAAACTCAGCCTGATTCTCTGCATCCGTGGTCGCCACTGTTGCAGCTTTAACGTTAATCGCTTCTACCATCGCCTCGAGCTGCTTGATTTTCGCCTTCATTGCATCGAGTTCGTTTTTCAAATCCTGCGCACTTTGCGCCATAGCTACCGCTGGAAACGCCAATGCGATGGCAATCACGGCTTTTTTCAATAGTTGCATGTTTTCTCCTCTGGGTTAAATGGAATTACAGTGTTCTCGGTGCTATTACTAATTCAAAGCTTCAGCCTGAAACGCGGCAGAAATCTGTTTTTGACGCAAACGCTCGCTCCGGACGATATGCCAGCTCGATAAAACAACTCCGATAGTGACCACCAGTATCGTCAGCGCAGCAACCACGTTAACACGGGGGTCAAGGCCTAAGCGTGCCCGTGAAAAAATCACGATAGGCATAGTCGAATAACCAGGGCCAGTCAAGAAGGCCGACAACACCACGTCATCTAGCGACAAGGTAAATGTCAGTAGCCAGGCCGAGGCCAAAGCCTGCGTGATATTCGG
>JAZJYB010000184.1:0-2138 GCA_040390685.1 Pseudomonadota bacterium
GGACCCCCTGGTCCCAAACCAGGTGCGCTACCGGACTGCGCCACACTCCGAAGAGCAAGATATTACTCTGACGAGGCTGCGTTGTCAACCTCTTTGTCATTGTGCAGGCAATTAGGCGCTTCCTTTTTAGCGCGGACGCCGATAGAAATCAAAGATTTCTATCGCTCGCAAAATAGCGATTTTCTCCGCTTATCGGATCAATAAAAGCAATAGATTTCGCCAGTAATTTTAGCGGTGCAGAATAATCGTCGCCCTTACAAGGCAGTGCGACCGGATAAAACGTGTCATTCACGATAGGTGCTCCCAAGCTGGCAAGATGCACGCGCAACTGGTGTTTTTTTCCGCTGCTTGGCTTCAGTTCATACAGGCTCAGGGCATCGCGTCGCTCGATGATGTCGATTAAGGTACTTGCATTCGGAACGCCGCTTTCTTCCCGCATGACAAAAAATTTTTCCGCATCGATCATGCGACTTTGGTGAGTCAGCGGAAATTGTAAATTGGGCAAATGGGGTGCCAAAGCGTGATAGGTTTTTTTTATTGTTTGCTGCTGGAACAGTGATTGATATTTTCCACGACTAGTAAGCTCATGTGAAAAAAGTATCACGCCGGCAGTTTCTCTATCGAGACGGTGAATCGGGCTGAGCTGTTCCATACCAAGTTTTTTTTTCAATCTTACCAATAAGGTCTCATGTAAAAACCGCCCGCCTGGCGTGACTGGCAAGAAATGCGGTTTGTCCACGACCAATAAATGTTCATCCTGGAAAAGAATTATTTCTTCAAATGGAATCGGCGTTTCATCGTCGAGTTCGCGGTAATAATAAATACACATGCCGCGTTTTGCTTCGCTATCGGCATTGAGAATTGCGCCATGCGCATCGAGAACTTCGTTTTTTTCCATGCGTGCTAGCCAGGTGCTGGCTAGCACATCGGGAAATTGTACCGTCAAGAAATGCAGCACATTCTCCCAGCGGCCTTCTGGCAGCCAGAGGTAACTGGGGGCGACGCCGTCGCGAATCGGGAGGGGGGCTTTGACTTGCATGTGTAATGTTAAACTTTTCGACGAAACTTTCTAAGCTCTGCGATACTAGCATCGATTTCTTAACGCCCTTAAATCAGCTATGTCTGTTTTTTCGCAGCTCCCACAAATTACGCAGTCGCTAGTCGCCTTGACCAAGGAGGTGCAGGTGCGCGATGAGCGCGGGCGGGTCTCGACTATATCTGTTCCGGTTGAGCGCTCATTGACCGTATATCTGGATAAGCGGGAATTGCTCACCCTGATGACGATTGGCGCTTGTCCCGAAATGCTGGTCTTGGGCTACTTGCGCAATCAGCGCTTGATCCGCTCGCTAAGCGAGATCGTTTCGGTGCAGGTGGATTGGGAGGTTAACGCTGTTGCCGTCACAACAAAACATGGCGTCAGCGATATTGAAGAGCGCACCGCCAAGCGCGTTGTGACTACCGGTTGTGGTCAGGGCACCGTCTTTGGCGGCCTGATGGATGAGGTCGATCAAATCCATTTGCCGGGCGATTTTAAAATCAAACAGTCTGCTTTGTATCGGGTGGTCGACATTATCCGCACTCATCCTTCCGTATATAAAAAAGCTGGCTCAGTCCATGCCTGCGCGCTTTTTTCCTCTAACGGAGAGTTGTTATATTTTGTCGAAGATGTTGGCCGGCACAATGCCGTCGATGCGATTGCGGGCAAGATGTGGATGGATAATATGGCTGGTGACGATAAGATTTTTTATACTACCGGCCGCCTCACTTCTGAGATGGTGATCAAAGGCGCGCAAATGGGCATCCCCATCTTGTTGTCGCGTTCTGGTACTACCGAGATGGGTTTGCAAGTGGCTGAGCAGGTTGGTATTAGCTTGTTTTCACGTTGCACAGGACGACATTTTTTGTTGTTAACGCACCCTCAAAGGCTGGAATATGAACATGAATTGCAAGAATTTGCAGCCAATCAGGATTTGTTGAAGACCTGAGCCCAGCTCTATTAAGATCCCTCCAGTATCATCATGCTCCTGAAGACGGTAAAATGCTGGTTTTAACTTTCCCGACTTATCCTGCGGCTGGCCGTTAGAGATAAGCGCTTCATCCGATGACCGTTGCAACTCCCCCAAATAATATCGCAGTGC
>JAZJYB010000184.1:2148-3778 GCA_040390685.1 Pseudomonadota bacterium
CGCTCGAATCGTCGCGATTGACGAAGTTGACGCATGTAAGGCCACAAGTGAAGGCGATCCGGTCAAACTTGCTGAGGCTCGTATGAAAACGTTCAACGAATCTAAAAAATTGTTACTCGTTTCGCACCTAGTCCGACTGGTTATTTACACGTAGGTGGTGCGCGTACCGCCCTGTTTAGCTGGGCATTTGCGCGTCATTTCGGCGGCACCTTTGTCTTGCGTATCGAAGATACCGATCTGGAACGTTCGACCCCGGAAGCCGTCCAGGCAATTTTAGATGGCATGAGCTGGCTCGGTCTGCAACATGACGAGGGTCCGTTTTACCAGATGAAACGGATGGACAGATATCGTGAAGTGCTGGCAAAAATGCTGGCGGATGGCACAGCCTATCATTGCTATTCGTCGCAGGAAGAAGTCGAGGCGATGCGTGAGCGTCAACGTGCAGCCGGTGAAAAGCCGCGTTATGACGGCACCTGGCGGCCAGATGCAGGTAAGGTGTTGCCAGCTGTCCCGGTAGATCGGCAGCCCGTCATTCGCTTTAAAAATCCGCTGGATGGTGATGTCATCTGGCTCGATGTGGTCAAGGGCGAAATCTCCATTAATAATCGTGAGTTGGATGATCTGGTTATAGCAAGGCCAGACGGCACACCAACCTATAATTTTTGCGTGGCAGTAGATGATTGGGACATGCAAATCACCCACGTCATCCGGGGTGATGATCATGTGAATAACACGCCGCGTCAGATCAATATTCTGAATGCGCTTGGCGCAACTCTACCGCATTACGGCCACGTGCCGATGATACTTGGCACCGATGGACAAAAGCTGTCCAAGCGTCGTGATGCAGTTAGCGTCATGGATTATCTGGATAAGGGTTATTTGCCGGAAGCGCTGCTGAATTACCTGGCACGCCTGGGCTGGAGTCATGGTGACGATGAAATTTTTACTATGGAGCAGATGTGTAGCTGGTTTGACCTGACGCATTTATCCAGTTCGCCGGCGCAGTTCAATCCTGAAAAACTCGCATGGATTAACAACCATTACATCAAGGCGGCCGACAATCAACGCCTGGCCGATCTGGTGTATGCACAAATGCAAGAGGACGGCGCGCAATTTGAGAATGCGCCTGCATTAGCTGCCGTGATTGCGCTGATGAAAGAGCGCGTAAATACCACGATCGAATTAGCCCAGGCTGCCATGCTGTTTTATCGCCAGCCGGACGCTAGCGCAGAGCTGCGTCAGCAGCACATTACTGCGGCCGTCATTCCGGCTTTGCTAGATTACGCGGAAGCCTGCAAAACTATCGAATGGAATAAGGGCGCCTTGTCGCTGATGCTGAAAGAAATCCTGGCAAAACATTCGTTGAAGATGCCGCAACTGGCCATGCCTTTGCGTTTGCTTTTGACCGGGCAGTTGCAAACGCCATCGATCGATGCCGTGGTTGAATTGTTCGGCCGCGACGTTGTGGCGCAGCGTTTAGCAAAGATTGCTGCGTAAATAAGCAAGGGAAGCCTTTACACCAGCTGGCTGAACCCCTATAATCTCGTTCTTGTTCTGGGGGTGTAGCTCAGTTGGTAGAGCGCTTGCATGGCATGCAAGAGGTCAGCGGTTCGATCCCGCTTACCTCCAC
>JAZJYB010000185.1:0-5099 GCA_040390685.1 Pseudomonadota bacterium
CGTCGGGCTCATAACCCGAAGGTCGTAGGTTCAAATCCTGCCCCCGCAACCAAATACGCTAAGCCGCTGATTTCTTTACAGAGATTGAGCGGCTTTATCGTTTCACATGTAATAAAATTCCAGAAAAACAAATCTGCAACTGTTAGACTTTGATGCATTCGCGCTTTCGCCTTTTTGCTGCGTCACTTTTGCTTTTTTGTTTAACGCTACGAGCAGATACTCAATGACAAACCCACTTTTCTCCAGCCTCCCTCTGGCACCTGCACTTATCAGTAATCTCGATAGCCTCGGCTATACGCAAATGACGCCCATACAGGCAGCTAGCTTACCTATCATGCTGGAACAGCGTGATTTGATCGCTCAGGCCAAAACGGGCAGCGGCAAGACGGCGGCATTTGGCATCGGCATTCTGGCCAAGCTCAACCCTAGCTATTTCGCGATTCAAGGCTTAGTAGTTTGCCCGACGCGCGAACTGGCTGACCAAGTCTCGAACGAACTCCGTCGCCTGGCGCGCTTTGTCGATAATATTAAAATTTTGACCTTATGTGGTGGCACCGCAATGCGGCCACAAATCGCCTCACTTGAGCATGGTGCACATATCGTGGTTGGCACACCAGGCCGTCTGCTCGACCATATTGGTCGCGGCAGTATCAACCTCGCTACTGTCCAAACCTTGGTGCTTGATGAGGCCGACCGTATGGTCGATATGGGCTTTTATGAAGACATCGTTGGCATCGTCGCGGCTTGTTCACCTCGTCGTCAAACCTTGTTATTTTCTGCCACTTACCCAGACGATATTCGCAAAGCAAGTGCGCAGTTCTTGCGCGAGCCGGCCGAAGTCAAGGTGGAGAGTCAACATGCGGAAACGCAAATAGAACAACTCTTTTATGCAGTTACTCCAGAAAACCGCAACGCTGCTGTAGCGCAATTACTGATGCACTATCAGCCGGTTTCCACACTGGCTTTTTGCAATACAAAAATTCATTGCCGCGAATTGGCAGAGGAACTACAACAGCAAGGTATTAGCGCTCTCGCCCTGTATGGCGATCTGGAACAGCGTGAGCGTGATGAAATATTAGTCCTAATTTCCAACCAAAGTTGTTCCGTGCTAGTCGCAACTGACGTCGCAGCGCGTGGGCTCGACATTCAAACTTTGGGGGCGGTCATCAATGTTGATGTATCCAAAGACACAGAAGTTCACATCCACCGTATTGGCCGTACAGGTCGCGCTGGCGAAAAAGGCCTGGCACTAAGTCTGGCGGCGCCGAATGAAAAAAAATGGGTAAAACTCATCGAAGAGTATCAAAACAAATCTGTGCAGTGGCATGAACTGGCCGAACTAAGCCCAGATCCTGAAGCCAAATTAGAAGCGCCGATGATCACTATTTGTATCATGGGCGGAAAAAAAGATAAACTTCGGCCTGGTGACTTGCTAGGTGCATTGACTGGCGATGTCGGTCTGACCAAACAGCAGGTAGGTAAAATAAACGTCTTTGAATTCATGACCTACGTGGCGATTGACAGGCACATTGCCCAGGACTCTTTAGACCGACTGAGCCGCTGCAATATCAAGGGACGCCAATTCAGGATGCGCATTATCAACTGATCAGTTACGTCCATATGCAAATAAGATAAGATGCATTAGCTTCCACTTAGTTACAAACCTTAGTTACAAACGCCACTCGTGCCGCCGCATCAACCTATTGAAACTAAATAATGATACGAATTCTCATCGCTGACGATCACACCATTATGCGCGAAGGCCTCAAGCGTATTTTGGAGGGTATTGAAGATATACAAGTGGTGGGCGAAGCAGTCGACGGGCATGACACTTTGGCCAAGGCCAGACTAGGCGATTTCGATGTATTACTGATGGATCTGTCAATGCCAGGAAGAAGTGGCGTAGATTTAATTCGCCAGATCAAAGACGAAATGCCCAAGTTGCCGATCTTGATTTTAACCATGCACGAAGAAGAACAATATGCAGTGCGGGCGATACGCGCCGGAGCACGGGGTTATCTGACCAAAGAAAGTGCTGGCACACAACTAGTTACTGCATTGCGTAAAGTGGCTTCGGGCCGTCCGTATATCAGTATTGAAGTGGCAGAACAACTAGCCATGTCAGCGATGCCGGCAGATAATGATTTGCCACACACCAGCTTATCTGATCGTGAATTTGAAGTATTTAGCCACTTGGTGATAGGCAAATCGATTACAGAAATTGCGGATCTATTGCATTTAAGTGTCAAGACCGTGAGTACGCACAAAACCCGCATCATGTTAAAAATGGAAAGAAATACTCTATCCGATTTAGTGCAATACGCCATTGCGCACAAACTGCTTTAAGACTGAGACTATTTCATTTTCTGTAAAGTAAGTCTCCTCTAGGAATATTCCTACGCCTTCCGTCTCAATTCTGACAACTTAAATCAGCATTCCCTGATTTCAATCAAAACCATCAGTGACGATAATGAACGCATGCAAATTTGCTGCGCTCACCTTACCAATTATCGTCCATCATGAATTTGTTTATCGTTGAAGACTCCGTTCACATACAAAACCGCCTGAGAGCGTTTGTAGAAGAGCTACCTGACGTGCACGTTGTCGGCGTTGCCAGTGAAGTCGACAATGCTTACCGCGCCATCATCGATGTGAATCCTGACGCCTTGATCCTGGATCTGCAATTAGGCGACGGTAACGGCCTGACTTTACTAAAGAGTATCAAACAAAATAAACCCAACATCAAAGTTGTGGTTCTCACCAACCATTCTACCGACGCCAATCGACTCCATGCATTACGTGCCGGCGCAGATAATTTCTTGGACAAGTCTACTGATTTTGAACAGATCTCTAGCATTCTTCACGATTGGCAAAGCGCATCATCCGTCTCGAATTTAAATTAACTGAATGATTATCTAAAAGGGGATCACAATGTCTTCATGTTCAACTTCCGTACTTCCAAGTAGCTTTTCCGCAGAGCGTACGCAAAAAACGTTTCCCGTTTTGTCGAATGAAGCGGGATGGCGCTGCCAAGGCAATTTGTGGTCAAATTTGACGGACATTTGCAATTTACTTAAAGTCCCGACGCCGAGTTACTCTCAAGACGATGAGGTCTTATTCCAGCATGTTCGCTTTAAAGCGGGCCAAAGAATTCATACCATTGGTCAACATTTTGAATCTCTTTTCATAGTGAATTCGGGTTTTCTAAAGACCGTCTTAATTGACGAATACGGCAGCGAACAAGTTCTTAGTTTTCCCATGAAAGGCGATCTGCTAGGGATAGACGGTATCCATGCAGAACATCATGCATCTGAAGCGGTAGCGCTCTCTGATTGTGACATCATCATCCTGCCCTACAAAACATTCTCGGCCTTGGGTCGTACCTATGCAGAGCTGGAACTGGCGATGTTAAGCGTGATGAGCCGCGAATTGGTGCGTGAACAAATCATGATAGGCATGCTGAGTGCTCTAAGTGCCGAAGCGAAAGTGGCACGATTTCTGACCAATCTTGGCGAGCGATTTGGTCAACTTGGGTATTCCGGGAAAATATTCAACCTGAGAATGACACGTCACGAAATCGGAAGTTACCTTGGCTTAACGCTGGAAACAGTCAGCCGCACACTCTCGGCATTTAATGAGCTCGGTCTCATAACAGTAGATCAGAGAGAAATTGGTATTATTGATCCTCACGCCCTGAAGACTTTGCGCAGACTCCCTCCGGCAAAATCCCGCAAGAAAATGTCAGAACAGGTAAGCGAAAGAGTGTCAGCATTGGTCAGCAAAAATTTGCTGCCGCAATGGAGCAAAGATATTGCGCCAGCGCTCAATTGATTTTATGATGAATTAGGACTTTCGTATAGCAAGCCATTCTCATTGATAGTACAGGGAGAAAAACATGTCATATAAAACAGTACTCGTTCATGTGGATGAAACCAGCCGCTCGAATTTCCGGGTAAAAATCGCCGCTGAAATCGCCATGCTCGATGGCGCTCATCTGATTGGTACTGCTGTGACTGGTGTTTCACGCTTCATTTATCAAGATGGAAATATCAGTGCCAACGATCCAAATCTGACTATTCATCTTAATTTTCTACGCGAACGCGCCGAACAAGCGGCCGCAAATTTCAACAAGACGGTGAGTGAACTCGGACTTTCGTCGTTCGAAAGCACCATTGCCAATGATGAAGCAGGCGGTGGCATAGGCTTGCAAGCACGATATAGTGATCTGGTCGTACTTGGCCAAACTAATCGTGCTGAACCTTCGCCTTCGGTGTTGCCAGATTTTCCGGAATATATCGTAATGAACTCAGGCCGCCCCGTGCTGATTATTCCTTACACCGGTGACTTTACGACGGTCGCCAAACGTCCTTTAATTTCGTGGGATGCCAGTCGCGAAGCTACCCGTGCTGTGACAGACGCTATTCCACTTTTAAAACGTGCAGATCTGGTGCAGGTGGCGATCTTCAATTCAAAAGCGCAACCTGATGCGCATGGAGAACAACCTGGTGCTGACATCGCATTATTTTTAGCGCGGCATGGTGTTAAGGTGGAAGTCTCCGTCCATAAGACCTCAACAGATATTGGAAATGCATTACTCTCACTGTCGCATGATCTCAACAGTGACATGATAGTCATGGGCGGTTACGGACATTCACGCCTCCGTGAAATGATCATGGGTGGTGTGACGAGAACTGTCTTGGAAAGTATGACGATTCCAGTCTTCATGTCACATTGATTGGTAGTTTGCACGGGTTTTGAATTGCATCGGATGAAGGCACCCATTGCGGGTGCTTTTTTTTTCAGTTATTTGAATTTTGACAAATTCGCATAAGATGTTATTTTTCGATGTACAAAACCCGGCCATCGCTGCATACAAGGAATGCTTCTCACCTATAATGAAGCTCCATCGTACCGTATAAGCGCCCTCTCATATCATGCACAAACCAACTCAGGAAGTAAAAAAAATACGCTGGATTGTATTGTTTTTTTTATTGCTGTCAGGCGTAATTCTCACCAATACTGCTTCACTTTCCACAATTAAGATCAGCGCATCTTTACCGTTACATACTGCGTTGGAAACCGCAACTATCGTTATTTTC
>JAZJYB010000186.1:0-51738 GCA_040390685.1 Pseudomonadota bacterium
ATTTTGTATCTCTTGATCCCGCTGAGCATAGTTCTAGTCTTTGCCATCGGCGGCGTTTTCTGGTGGGCTTTAAATCGGCGCCAATTTGATGACCTTGATCAGGCTGGTCAGAGCATTATTGAAGATAAAGATGGTTGATTCTATTTGGCGGATTCAATGTCGGGAAGTGCTTCATTTTGTTGATTTCATGACTGGTGTCGCTCGGAGAAACGCGCCCGGTACTGCAAGGGATTAATACCAAAATTGCGCAGGAAGACCCTGCGAAGATTTTGCTCTTCAGCATATCCAATCTGCACGGAAATTGCCTTCAAGGGCAGCGTGGTCGATTCCAGAGCACGGCACGCAGCCTCCATGCGGATTGCCTCCACCGTCTTGGCCGGCGTCCGGCCAACTGTCGCGGCGTAGACGCGAACAAAGTTACGCAGCGACATATTGGCATGTATGGCAAGTCTCGCTACACTCAGGTCTTCGTTTATATGCGCCGAGATCCAGGCGTGCAAATCGGCGAAATCGCCGCTGTCGCGAGACTGCGCGGCTAAGGGTACGCTGAACTGGGATTGGCCGCCGGCTCTCTTGATGAACATGACTAACTGCCGTGCAGTCTGGATTGCAATCTGGTGACCATAGTCCGCCTCGATCAGCGCCAAGCTCATATCAATGCCCGCGGTGACCCCGGCCGAAGTCCATACTGTGCCATCCTGAATAAACAGGGCATCAGCATCGACCTTTATTGTCGGGTGAAGTTTCTGCAGGCGTTCTGCCCAACCCCAATGGGTGGCCACACGGCGGCCATCCAATTGTCCCGCAGCGGCCAGAAGAAAGGCTCCAGTGCATACTGAGCACAGCCTCCTCACGGTCGCTGCGTGTCGGTTGATCCAGCTCACCAGTTCGGGGCAAGCGGCGTATTCCTCACCCTGACAACCGCCCGCGCTGACAATAGTATCGATATTCATTCCGTCGAGCGCGGCTATTGACCGCGTGTCGACATCCAGGCCGGCGCTGGAAGTTACACTGCCGCCCCCAGCAGATGCGACCACGGTCTCGTACAGCGCGCTGCCACCCGCGTTCTGACTGATGCGATTAGCTGTGGCAAACGCCTGCAATGGTCCGGCCAGGTCGAGCAAATTCATGCCGTTATAGGCTAGAAAGACCACGCGGCGTGGTGTCAAAGTGAGCATGTCAGTACCTTACATAATTGCAATGAAGAACTTGTGTTTTACTTTATCGGCCATACGCAGATTTTATAGCCCAGGCCAGGAGTATTCCGCTTCCAACACGACGAACCGTGCCGCCGATGTCCCGTATCTTATCGCGATGTCGTTCAGCGCCTTGTCCAGCGCCTGTGCAGAAGGTGATGCATCCCACTCGGGAAGGATCCAGTCCAGACGTTTGCCCTCGCCAGCAATGTGATCTACCATCAGCACCAAACCGCCACGCGTTTTGACAGGCGCGTTGGACTTAGCGATGGTATAAACGCGGCTGCGCAAGGTTGCCGAGTAGGCTTCCGCCGTCAGGGCAAGGGCGATCTCATCCACGCCGTCAGCTACCGGCACGCCGACATCCTGCGTTGCGTGGAAAACCGAACTCGTGAAAGCACTTAAGCCGTCGCCCAATGTGAGGTGAAACGCATCGCTGTTGTGTTGCGTGCCACGGTAGCCGACCCCCAGGTTTTTGGCGAGTGCATCTGCCCGTTCGGCTCCGCCGATTGCCTCGACCAAAGCAAGCGAGGTCGGTATTGCCGCTGTGATCCCAGCGCTGGTGACAATTTTTCCGTCCACTACATATCGCATGTTCTTCAGCCAACGTGTTTCTGGATATTTATCGACACGCTGCTGGTAAGTGCTCCAATGGCCAGTCGCGAAATGGCCACGCGTCAGGCCTGCATTTGCCAGCACCATGGAGCCATTGCAAATACTGATCATCGTTGCGCCTTTGCCGGCTTGCTTCGTGATCCAAGCCAGCAAGGTCGGATCATCGCGCTTCATTACCGCCGGCACGAATACATAATCGGCACCATCTGGAAAGCGTTGATCGAATTCCGCTACCGTATTGTCTGGGGTGATCTGTAAGGGGGACAGCTTGAGTGATCCTGGCTGAGTGGCGATGCTGACCACATCGGCGACACCGGACTGTGACAAAACGCCATATGGAATGACATAGTCCGAGAGGACGGTGCCGCTGTTTTCTCCCACGACCGCAACGATCGGGCGGCTGCGCCCGAAACGCGCCACATAGGGAGCGATTTTTTCAGAGGGTGACCCGGCGGCTGAAACCGGCGGCGCAACTGGCGCGGTCTCGGCGGCAAGTGATGGCGTGATGGCAAACGATGCAAGCGCAACGAGCAGAAGTCGAAATCGAGTAAATTCAATCATTGAAAACTCCAGTGGTTTTTAGGGTAGCTGCGTACGTCGCGGGGGCCGCTGGTTAGTCGCCTGCCTTGTGAGCTCCGGGCACTGGGGTAATCTTACCTGTAAGGGCATTTGGCGCAAATGACAAAATACATTCATTTCACGCCAAAAATATTCAATTCATCAAACGTCGTCAGCCACGCTGGCTAGAGCGAATTGCAATGCTTCGCATAAAGTGTTTTAAAAACGGGGTAATGTCTTCAGCTTGTCGCCTAGATGCAAACGAGTGATAAATGAAATAGGGCTTTAACACATTTGCCGTAAAATTTCTTTGGCACTGACTTCAAAAGCAGCATAAGAAATGTCATCTTGCGTCAGCTTGAGCGCATTCGCCGAGTGTGGGAAATTCTTATTGATCGATTTTAAATAGGCTGGATCATAGTGTTTTTCCAATAGTTCGGTCACTAATTCCATCATATTTTCCTGATTAGCCAAATCCTTCCATTGCTGGATTTTCTCTTTTCCGTACATGCTGACTAAACAATCTAATCTGGTGTTGAGCGCGGTTGGGTCGCTCACAAAATGACTATATTCCTCCATCAGTAGTGCTACTCTTAGTGGTAGCGATAACTCTAATGCGATGCATGGTGAGGCGCGCATCGTATTAATAATGGCATCAGGAACACGCAGGTTGCCTACTTTTTTGCTTTCTGATTCGACAAACACCGGGCGTGCAAAATCCATCTTGCGCAATGCTTGCCAGATCCTGCTTTCGAACATTTTCTGACTAGGTTGCGGCTGGCTAGGTAAGTGCCCTAGGACCGAACCGCGATGCGCCGCCAATTCTTCCAGATCAAGAATTTGTGCGCCTTGACCGGCAAGTGATTGCAGTAAGCGTGTTTTGCCACTGCCGGTGGTGCCGCAAATCACGCGCCATTGAATTAGCGGTGCAATGTCAGGTAAAGATGCATTGACGTGATGGCGATAATTTTTGTAGCCGCCATCGAGCTGTACCACTGGCCAGCCTATCTTTGCCAGGATATGTGCCATAGAGCCGCTGCGATTTCCGCCGCGCCAGCAGTAGACTAAAGGCTTCCATTCTCTTGGTTTGTCGAGAAAATGGTTTTCGATGTGTTGCGCAATATTTTTTGCCACCAAAGCAGCGCCCACTTTTTTTGCTTCGAAGGCATTGATTTGTTTGTACATGGTACCAACTTTGATACGTTCCTGATCATCTAGTACCGGGCAGTTGATCGCACCTGGAATGTGATCTTCGGCGAATTCTGATGGGCTACGGACGTCAATAATTGCGTCAAACTCCGCAAGGCGAGGCAGGATGTCAGAGAAAGTGCTTAGTTCCGGATATTTCATTTTATTTTTTTAGTAAATTTTGCAGATGAGGCCAGACGTTGTCGAGTAGCGCGGGGTGTGCTGCTGCCAGTAAGTGAATGCGATCGGCTTGAAATAGCTCAGGCTTGTTGGCAACACCTTCCATAAAAAATGGCACCAGATCTGATCGGGTATCTTTAGCGACTCGTGCATAGATAGAGAAAAATTGTTCGCTGTAATCTCTTCCATAATTAGGTGGAATTTGCATGCCGACCAAAAGTACTTTTGCTTTGGATGCATTGGATAGTTGTATCATCTCACGGAAATTTTTTTCTGAAGCACTTAAGGCTAGCCCACGCAATGCATCGTTGCCACCAAGTTCTATGATCACGATTTCAGGATGGTATTTTTTTAGCAGGTTTTCAAGCCGTGCTTTGCCTCCGCTAGTGGTTTCGCCACTGATGCTGGCATTGATGACATTGGCAGAGATGTTTTTTTGTTGAATACGTTGCTCTAATAAGGCAACCCAACCTGTGTCGCGTGCAAGGCCATATTCGGCAGATAAACTGTCGCCTAGCACAAGCACAGTTTTTGATGCAGAATGAGCGGCGGCAAATGAAGTAAAGGTAAATGCAGTAAGGGCAGAAAAAATCAGTAACTTGATCCACGCGACACTATTTTTCCGATTGAATACAACCATCATAAAAGCATGAGCCTTCCTAAAGAAATGACAGAACCCGCGATAACAGTGAAAAATTTGTCAAAGCGTGTCTCTGATGCGACTGGCGAACTAACAATTTTGCATGACATCAATTTTACCGCGCAAGCCGGAGAAACGCTTGCTATTGTTGGCGCTTCAGGATCAGGTAAATCGACTTTACTTGGTATTTTGGCTGGACTGGATGTGCCAACCGAGGGCGAAGTTGTTCTGGATGGCGTTGATATTTTCGCCTTAGATGAAGATGGACGCGCTATTTTCAGAAAAGAAAATCTCGGTTTCGTGTTCCAATCTTTTCAGTTGTTAATGCATCTAAATGCGCTGGAAAATGTCATGCTTCCTTTGGAATTGCGTGGCGATAAAGAGGCCAGGGCGAAAGCCGAAGCCATGTTGGCGCATGTAGGCTTGGCAAGCCGCTTGCGCCATTATCCGAAATTCCTTTCAGGTGGCGAGCAACAAAGGGTGGCACTGGCACGTGCTTTTGTGACTGAACCGCCTTTGTTGTTTGCTGATGAGCCGACCGGCAGCCTGGATGCGGTGACTGGCGAATCTATTATTCAGTTAATGTTTGCACTGAATCGTGAACGAGGTTCGACGCTGGTGTTGGTCACGCATGATTTGTCGATAGCAGCACGATGTGCCAGAACCTTGCGTATCGTTGCTGGTAGATTGGAACAGTCTGATTTAATGCTATAAAAATTCTATGATCAGTTTCTGCCATTGGAAACTGCCACGAATGTATTCAAACAGAATCTGATAGCGGGGATTAATTCACTTGCTGTCAAGCCTATAGTACCTATCCTTTGATCAACTAGGTTATCAGCCGCCAGACCATGTAACCATACTGCAAAACTGGCCGCGTCGCTTGCGCTCGCAGCTTGTGCCAACAAGGCTCCACAGACACCCGCCAGGACGTCGCCAGTGCCAGCGGTGGCCAATGCCGGGTTGCCGGTCGTATTAATGTAGATAGTGCCGTTGAGCGTGGCTATGACTGTTCCTGCACCCTTTAAAATGACACTGGACTTGAATTTGTTCGCCAGACTTTGAGCACTGTTCAATCGATCTGCCTGAATTTCCTTGGTACTGACAGCCAATAGTCTGGCGGCTTCCAGCGGATGTGGTGTCATGATGGTCGCTAGATTCTTCTCATGCCTTGCCGATAACTGGTTTTGTAATGTGGCGTCCAGAGCGATAAGGTTTAAGGCATCGGCATCGATCACCATGGCCTGCGCGTCGTCTAGGGCTTTCGATAGTACTTGCTTAGCTTCATCGGAAGTGCCGAGACCAGGCCCGATCACCACGACTGATCTGCTAAAGTCGAGATCCTTTGCGTTCCTGCACATCAGTTCCGGATGCTGATTGTCGAACATTACGGGCGTCCCAATGAAACCAATAAACACCCGGCCTGCACCGCAATGAATTGCGGATCTTGCCGCCAGTATTGGTGCACCAGCCATTCCTGCCGCACCGCCAATAATCATTACGTCGCCATAACTGCCTTTATGGCTATCGTTTAAGCGAGGTTTCAATAGATGGGCAAACATCTGCGGATGCGTCAGGAACGCAGATGGCTTGGGAAAGAAATTTGAAGAAATCGCCAAATCAGCTACCTCTACCTGCCCGGAATAATCTCTGCCAGCGGCCGTATGCAAGCCTGGCTTGTTGCCGATAAAAGTGATGGTATGGCTAGCGAGAATCGCGACCTCGCCGGTAGGCTGCCCGGTGTCTGCATTGAGCCCGCTAGGGACATCCAACGCTAGCACGGGGATACGATATTTTTGTGAGAGTTGATTTACCCGTTGTGTCAAGCTTGCTATTGTTCCGCTGATCGCACGCGTGAGGCCGATCCCGAATATTCCATCGATGACTAGTCCCCATTGTTCCTTGTCACCATTTAAGAAATGCTCAATATCGATAAATGTGGCCCGACTTGCTTGCGCGCTTTGCAAACTTTGTTGCGCGTCTATCGAATATTGGCTATTCACGTCACATAAAATGATTGTGATTTGAAAGCCCGCCGAGGCCAAGAGTTGCGCGGCTTCTAAAGCATCACCGCCATTGTCGCCTGGCCCTGCTAAAACGAGAATTTTTTCATTTGGCGCGCGGATGAGTTTTTTTGCAAATTCAGCCGCGGCCTTGCCCGCAGCCCGCATCAGGCTACCGGCAGGTAAGCTTTCCTTGGCCGCGGTTTCAATTTGCCGTATCTGTGCGATACGATACAGCGCTACTAACGAGGGGCATTTAGTCGAAGTCATGGCGAGGGCTTGATGAGCGCAGGGGAAGCGGGGGGCGCAGTCATACCTAAGGAAAGGATGGCATCGATGCCGCTCTGAAATGCATTTTCTATCGGTAAAAGCATATACGGTATCGTCATGCTCAACATCAAAAATCCTACACCTATGGTGATTGGAAATCCAATGCCAAACAAATTAAGTTGAGGCGCTGCGCGTGTAAGTATACCTAAGGCGATATTGGCAATCAGCAGCGCCGCAACAATCGGTAATGACAAGCGCAAGCTAATGATAAAAATTTGTTCGCCCCAAATAGCTAATTTCTGGAAGCTGAATCCCATCGTCAATGAGGTGGAAATCGGGATGGTTTTAAAGCTTTCTATTAATGCTGCAAAAACCGATAAATGCGCATTGAGCGTCAAAAAAAGCAAGGTCGCCAACAAGACTAAAAATTGGCTGATGGCAGAAGTCCTGCCTTGTGTTTGCGGATCAAAAAAACTGGCAAAACCTAAACCCATCGTCAATCCGATGACCTCACCCGCCATCTCGATGCCAGAGAAAACCACCCGCACGATAAATCCCATTGCCATACCGATCACAAGTTGTTGCATGAGTATCATAGTCCCGGTCAAAGACATAGGATCGGCATGGGTCAGAGGAGGGATGCTGGGTGCCACGATCAGCGCAAGCATGACGCCTAGCATCAGTTTTGTCTGGACCGGAACGCTATTGTTGCCAAACGGTGGTGCAACTGCGATAAGGCCCAGGATGCGGGTGAGTGGCCAGATAAACGAGGCGATCATTGCAATCAACTCGTTGCCGGAAAAAGAGATCATTTTTCAGTTTAACCAGCCATGGTCGCGATACTGGTAAACATCTGGCGCATGTAGTCACCTAAAACCGAGAGCATCCATGGTCCCGCTACGATCAGCGTAACAAAAATGCCGACCAATTTGGGGATGAAGGAAAGCGTGGTCTCATTGATTTGGGTTGCTGCTTGAAAAATACTAACGATCAGACCAATGGCCAACGCGACTAACAATAAGGGCGCGGAAACCAGTAGCGTGACTTCCATTGCTTGACGGCCAAGCGACATTACACTATCGGGTGTCATAAAATTCCCCTTAATAAAAACTTTGGGCCAAGGAACCGATCAATAATTGCCACCCATCCACCAGGACAAATAACATTAGCTTAAACGGTAGCGATACGATCGCAGGCGAAACCATCATCATCCCCATCGACATCAAGACGCTGGCAACCACCATGTCGATGATGAGAAAAGGAATAAAAATAGCGAAACTAATTTGAAAAGCTGTTTTCAATTCACTGGTAATGAAGGCCGGTATCAAGATGCGCAGTGGCACGTCTTCTGGCCCCTGTAATTCTGGCGTATTTGATAGCTTGATGTATAGAGCCAGATCACCTTGCCGGGTTTGTTTCAGCATAAATTTTTTCAAAGGGCCAACACCTCTATCCATCGCCTCTGTCATGCTTATTTTATTCTCCGAGAAAGGCAGATAAGCATCGGCATAAATCTTGTCAAACACTGGCCCCATGACAAAAAGAGTGAGAAATAGCGTCAAGCCCACCATGACTTGATTCGGCGGGGCGGATTGTGTACCGAGCGCTTGCCTTAACAGGGATAGCACGATGATGATGCGGGTGAAACTCGTCATCATCAGCAGCACTGCAGGGATAAAGGTGAGCGCTGTCAGAAACAACAGTGTCTGAATACTAAGCGAGTAGTTTTGTCCGCCACCGGCCGCTGGAGTACTTGTGATTGCTGCCAAACCACCACTTGCCGATTGTGCTTGCGCGAGTTCTGGCATTGCCAGTGCCATTAAAACGGCCAGCATGCAAAACAGACTAGTGGAAAAATATCTTGAGGTTTTCATTACTGGATTGTGTTTTCTAGTCGTGCCGTCATTGTGAATCTGACCGCTTAGCCATGGTTCGCTTCAGCCATGTGGAAAATTGATTTTCTGGTGTGCTTGATTGCTGTTCCTCGACCAATTTCTCTTGCCTTGGCATGGTCGATAAGGTATTGATTTGGTTTGCAGTAACGCCCACTACTATCCATTGATCAGCGACTTCAACGACCATAATGCGTTCACGATTTCCTACACTGACACCGCCGACTATCTTGACTGGGATTTTATTGCCCGTATTGACCGGACCTATTTTTTTGAAAAACCAGGCGGCAACGCCCATCAAGGTCAAAACGGCAATCAAGCCAAGAAAAATCTGTAATAAGCCGGTGGCCGGTGATATCGCAGCGGTTTCGGCCGATGCCGTAGTGGCAGGCAAGGCGAGCAGTAATAAGTATCTCCGGCGCATCATCTGTTTAGTTTACGAATTCGTTCTGCTGGAGTGACGATGTCGGTCAGGCGAATACCAAATTTATCATTCACCACCACGACTTCACCTTGGGCGATCAGGCAACCGTTGACCAAGACATCCATAGGTTCTCCCGCCAAGCCATCTAGTTCAACAACCGAGCCTTGGGCTAACTGCAAGAGGTTCTTGATGGCGATCTTAGTGCGCCCCAATTCGACAGTAAGTTGTACCGGGATATCAAGAATAAAATCAATATCATTGTGCGTTTCGACCGGACTACTTTTCCCGCTAAACTCTTGAAACTTGGCGGTGCTGGCGGCAGGCGCAAAACTTGAAGCCGCATTTGCCGCAGCGGTTGCATCGGCTTTTTCTTGCTCGGCGATTGCGGCACCCCAATCATCTTCACTGATTGGTGTATCGTTATTGTCATCCACGGCTTTCTCCTTGTCCTGATTCATGCGCGATTTCATTGACGCTTGAGCTGATCAATTTTTCGACGCGTAATGCGTATTGCCCGTTGAAGACGCCATATTTACATTCCATCACTGGCGTCCCATCTACTTTTGCTGAAATAATATCCGGAATGGAAAGTGGAATAATGTCACCTTCTTTCATGTTCAGGATGTCACCTAAAGTCACTTTTGTGGTGCCGATGTCTGCGACTATCTCAACCTCAGCAATTTGAATTTGCTGTGTCATCAAGCGCACCCAGCGTTTGTCGATTTCCAGCGTCTCTCCTTGCAAGCTACTCGTCAGGATATCCCTGATCGGTTCTATCATCGAGTAGGGCATGCACAGATGCATCTCTCCACTCACTGGACCCAGTTCTATGGTGAAGGTGGTAGAGACCACAACTTCATTTGGCGTCGCAATATTCGCGAATTGGGTGTTCATTTCTGAACGTATGTATTCGAACTTAACTGGATATACTGGCTCCCATGATTTTTCATAGGTTTCAAAAATAATTTCCAAAATGCGTTGAATAATTCGCTGTTCTGTTTGGGTGAAATCACGACCTTCAACGCGTGTATGAAAGCGGCCATCGCCACCGAAAAGGTTGTCAACCAAAAGAAAAACCAGACCAGGATCAAGCACGAAAAGTGAGGTTCCCCTCAAGGGTTTCATATGCGCCAGGTTGAGATTGGTCGGTACCACCAGGTTACGGATAAACTCGCTGTATTTCGAGACCCTGACTGTACCAACCGAGACTTCGGCACTACGTCGCAGAAAGTTGAATAGACCAATGCGAAGGAGCCGGGCAAAGCGTTCATTGATAATTTCCAGGGTCGGCATGCGCCCGCGGACAATACGTTCTTGCGTTGCAAGATTGTATGGCCTGACCCCGGAAGTATCCTCCTGGGATTGCGCGTCGTCCTGATCCCCAGTGACACCTTTTAATAGGGCATCAACTTCTTCCTGGGAGAGAAAATTATCAGACATGAATTTATTGAACTACAAAAGAAGTGAAAAATACGCCGACCACTTTTTGTGGCGTTCCTTTTGGCACAAATGGAAGTTTTACCTGGTCCACAATTTCTTGTATCAATTGTTGCTTGCCTTCTGATGTGAGTATTTCAGAAGTATCCTTACTCGATAACAGCATCAATAAACGGCTGCGCACTTGCGGCATGTTCAGCTTAAGCAAATTTGCTTGCTCTTCATCGGGTACTTGCAAGGTCATTGTTACTTGCAAATACTTATCGCCGGATTCTGATTGCAAGTTAACTACGAAAGCTTCCAGCGGCAAAAAAACCGGTGGTTTCGTTGGCTCTGCTTTGTGTTCTGCGTCTTTAGGATGCGCATCTTTTTTTGACAAAAAAATGGCCGCGCCACCACCTATTACACCAAGTAATAATACCGCTGCAGTGACCATGATAATCAGTTTTTTCTTGGACTTTACAACCGGTGCCGCTTCATCAGCCGGAGCTGCTTTTTCAGGTGCTTTTGACATTTAATTCCTCTTACTTGACACAAAGTATCAATATGTTTGATTATTATCCACAATTTTAGCTGGATGACATGCTTGAAAAAGAGGGCATATTTCTGCTCAACTCATCTGTTTCAATACTATTGTCAATCTTTGCTATTCGCTAGATTTTCGCAGTGAATTTTGTATAGAAGTGAAAAACACTTTATCCAATATCGCCTCAGTACGTACTAGCAGCAATATATTATCCTAGAAACTCGAGTATGACGGACAGGGAAAGGCCTTTTTAGATACAACGACCCTAGTCTTCAAACGTGAAATGTGACTTGGCCCGTTAAAAACACGGTTAAAGGTGTAAATGGGCCGAAACAGGAGGGGGACGATATTTTTTTCAGTAAAACTAGGTAGTTACAATTTAAAAAATGATTTTTCCATATTTGCAATAGACTGATGGTCTCACGCAAAGGTGTCGACTATCCCGTTGCCCGTTGAATTTTTCATCGTGTTTGTACTTGCCGCGATAGCCATACTGCCAACAACAGTTTGCGCCTCATTATTTTTTGCGCGTGAGGAAGAACGGTCTCCGGCAAATTGCGCTCCGGGATTAGATGATTCTGACTTAACCGAGAAACCAGATAGCTGCACACCTGCATCATTCATCATTTGGCGCAATTTCGGCATCGCCGATTCGAGCGCATCTCTGACGTCCGGATGCGCCGATATAAAGGTTGCATTTGCCTGGTCATTATTAACGCTTAACACTACTTGCACCGGACCAAGATCCGGTGGATTTAGCGTCAATTCGGCCGTTTGTTGGCCACCAGCGACCATCCAGACTACCTTTTGCCCAAGGGAATGATCCCACGCTGGTGTACCAATACGGGGAGCGAGGTGCATCACTTCAGTTGCAACATTGACTTGCGCACCACTAAGCGCGATTTGCTGGGCAAAAATTTGAGATGAGGGTGAAGTTTCAGCAATTTTTACATTTTGTTCTTTGATATTTCCTGATTCCTGAGTCCGAAGATCTATTTTTAAGTCAGTTTTTAAATCGTTTTTTAAATCAGCTTTGGGATCTGCGTTCAGATTCACTTTCGGATCAGTTTTAGATTCAACGATAGGATCAACTTTCTGGTCAATTATCAATTCAGTTTTGAGATTAGCGTTCAGATCAGTTTTCAGATCGGCTTTCAGATCGCCTTTCAGTCCAACTCTTGGGTCTGCATTTAAATCGCTTTGCAGAGCAATTTTTGGATCTGGTTTTATATCAACTCTAAAATTCAATTTCGGATCTACTTTAAGCTCAGATTTCAAATCATCTTGCAAGCTCGCCTTCAGCTCTGCGCTGAGTTCTATTCCTGTACTAGTCGTTGTCTGCGGGAGACTCCCAGATTTACCGTCAGCTGCTTGTAATGCGGCGGTAATCAATTGTTCTGTCGGTGAGGATGGATCTAAGGTTTTCTCGCCCGTCGCGATAGGCGTGTTTTTGCCGAATTGTTGGGATGTGACTTCAAATTTGTCTTGAATGACTGCTCTTGGATCGGCTTTTGAATTGGTTTTTTCTACAGTAAGGTCAATTATATTTGCCGCTTTACTTATGGCTTGGTTAGCCGTAGTTGCATCAATTGATGCAAGCTCGGTGCTCGTTCCGGCGATGGTTTTCTCTGCAGTTTTTGGAGCAAACTGCGCCAAGCTTTCTACTAGTGCGATCAATTGCACTCCATTCGTTTGAACGCTTTCTGCGGTGGTAACACCATCTTTTGACTCATCTTCGCTTGCTGGTTCGATTTTTGTTGCTTGACTCGAAGTGTCTTTTTTGATGTCCTGCGCGGCAACTTTTTCTTCTTCCTTATTTCCTGCCTTATTTTCCACCTTAGTTGCTGGCTCAGTTGCTGGCTTAATCTTAGCGGTATTCTGTTTTTCAGAAATCTCTTTTGATAATGCTTGTTTGAACGAATGGGAAGAAGCTTCTAAAGAGCTTGCGCCAGTTTTAACTTGTTTAGCTTGATTGCCAGTTGGCTCAGTCGGCATGAATGTGATGGGATTTTGCATGAGGTCACCAAAGGAAATTTTTAAACGGAGCTATCGTGTGTGTCGGTTTATGAGGCGCTATCGTTTATTGTAAAAAAGCGTCCTGGCTGCAAGTTCATCAGTTTGTTTTTGGTCTAGCTTTGCTTCTTGTTTTTGTCTAACAGTAATTGCCCTGTTATTCAAAGTGTCATATGAAAGTCGTTTTTTTTCACTTTCTTGCCACTGTTCGCGTGCCATTTTTATCTTGTGTTTTGCATCGCGAACTACGTGTTTTTGGCCTTCTACGGCGCCATCGAGTTTGCCGATGAAAGCCTGGTAATTCAAATATTGTGCTGTGCTGATGCCTTTGGCCGCACTGTCTTGGAATCTCAATTCATAATCTTTTCTATATTGAGATAGCAGCGACAATTGTTTCTCAGTTTCTTCATGGGCCTTGATCGCTTTACCCAGACGCTTTGCCGCGTCCTCAGAGTTTTTGACTGCGATCTCGATCATCGTACTGATAGGAGATTTTTGCATCGCTTCACCTTTTCAGTCTGATTATAGGAAGAAAGTAAGAATTTCTAAGTGTTGAACAGAGCGGTAAGTGCCGCATAGCTTTCCGGAATGGTGGATTTTTCCAGGATATCTTGTTGAAGAAATGAAACAATGCGAGGATGCAAGCGGATTGCTTCGTCCAGCAAGGGATCAGATCCGGGAGAATAAGCGCCAACGCTGATTAGATCCCGACTACGCTCGTAGCGGGAATAAAGCTGTTTTAAGCGGCGTGAGAGTTGTTGATGCTCAGGTGTCGTAATGTTGTGCATGGCACGACTGATCGATTGCTCGATATCTATCGCCGGGTAGTGCCCGCTATCAGCAAGATTTCTGCTTAACACGATATGTCCATCCAAAATCGCCCGGGCCGCGTCGGCGATCGGGTCTTGTTGATCGTCACCTTCCGTCAGCACCGTATAAAACGCAGTGATCGAGCCGCCGCCTTCCTTGCCATTGCCAGCCCGCTCTACCAGTATAGGTAATTTTGCGAAGACCGAAGGTGGATATCCTTTGGTCGCCGGCGGTTCGCCGATGGCAAGAGCAATTTCTCTTTGTGCCATGGCATAGCGTGTCAAGGAATCCATAATCAAAAGAACATTTTGTCCTTGATCCCTAAAGTATTCTGCAATCGTGGTTGCATATTCGGCGCCTTGCAGCCTCATCAGGGGAGGGGAATCCGCTGGAGCGGCCACTACGACCGAACGTTGCAATCCTTCGTGACCGAGAATTTCTTCAATAAACTCTTTGACCTCGCGGCCACGTTCGCCGATCAAGCCAACGACAATCACGTCAGCTGTGGTGTAGCGTGCCATCATTCCTAGTAAAACACTTTTACCGATACCTGAGCCGGCAAACAAGCCTAGTCGTTGGCCGCGTCCGACGCTCAGCATACTGTTGATTGCACGTACCCCAACATCGAGGGTTTCTTTGATTGGTGCCCTTGACAGAGGATTGTAGATGCGGGCGCCGAGTGGCGCAGATTCTTTCGCTTCCAAGGGCCCCAAGGCATCTAAAGGCCTGCCATTGCCATCAAGTACCCGGCCCAATAACTCATACCCAACCGGTAGATGTCTGGTTCTGTCACTCGGGCGCCTTTGCGGATGCATAGCGATTTCGCTGTACGATGGTTCAGCCGGGAAAACCGGAGCGCCGGGAATAACGCCATCGAGACCGCTATGCGGCATCAAAAATAGTCGGTCGCCGTCAAAACCGACAACCTCTGCATCAATTTTTAGACCGCTTTGTAAATGCACTGCGCAGGCACTTCCGACCGGGAGTTTGAGTCCTACCGCCTCCATGACCAGGCCTGTTACTTTTGTGACTCTGCCTGATACCAGCATCGGTTGGACATGAGAAATTTGTTCTCGTCCTTGCGCTAGCATAGCTTGCCAAGATTGCAGCGGGGATTCCAGCATTATGTTGCGCCTGAGGTATACAAGGCAGTTTTAACCGCTTCAGTCATTCTCTGCCAACGAGTCTCAAATGTGGCATCAATTAAATTCTGTGCGGTTTCCAAGGTACATCCGCCACGTTCAAGCTTAGGATCGCTCACGATGCGCCAACCTGCTGCGTTGAGCCTATCACCCATGTTGGCCTTGATGATCAATGCATCTCCAGGGTGCAAATTAATTTGCGCAGGTTGTTGCACAGAAGGTAAAGACTCTATGGCCTCCAGGATAATGGGAAGTATCAACTCTGGATCTATTTCCAATTTGCTTCTGACCATTGCCTGAGCCAGATCCATTGCCAGAGAAAATACATCTTCACCTATGGCTTTGCTAGCGCTCTTTATTTGTTCAGAAAATTGTAATGTTAACGCATGGAATTGCTCAATTTCCACATCTAATTTTACCTGTCCAGCGATTCTTCCTTCTGCCAATCCTGAAGCGTGCCCCTCGGCAAAACCGAAGCGACGTGCCTCTTCCCTTGTATGCTCAATTTCTAACTGGTTTGTTCTAGCTAGTGCGCTGGCCCGAACCAGTTGATCTGGGGTCAGCGCCGGTTTTTCATCACCAAAGGAAGCCATCTCCCAGCGTTGAAAAGCAGACATTTCTCCTTTTGGAACGGCATTAGACATAAGAATCTTCGCCTTTTGCACCTAACATGATTTGTCCTTCATCGGCGAGTCGGCGCACTATCATCAAAATCTGTTTCTGTTGCGCTTCCACTTCGGACAGTCTTACCGGGCCCTTCGATTCAAGATCTTCGCGCATCATTTCTGCCGCACGCTGCGACATATTTTTGAAGATTTTTTCGCGCATATCGGGGTTCGCCCCCTTAAGCGCGATAATCAATGAGTCGGACTGGACTTCACGTAATAAAAGTTGGATACCCCTATCATCGATCTCGAGGATATTGTCGAAGACGAACATCTCATCCATGATTTTTTCTGCCATGTCGCCATCATATTTGCGCAGATTTTCCATGACTGATGCTTCGTTATCGCCGCTCATGAAGTTGAGTATTTCAGCAGCAGCCCGCACGCCGCCGATAGATTTTTTCTTCAGGCTTTCATTGCCCGTCAAGAGCTTGGTCAGCACGTCATTGAGTTCTTTTAAGGCGGTTGGCTGAATACCATCTAAGGTCGCGATACGTAAAATTGCATCGTTGCGCAAGCGTTCAGTAAAGTGGTTCAAAATTTCACTGGCATGGTCGCTTTCCAGGTGGACCAAAATGGTTGCAATAATCTGCGGATGTTCATTCTTGATTAATTCTGCAACCGAAGCTGCATCCATCCATTTGAGACTTTCAATACCGCTTGCGTCTTTGCCACCCAAAATACGGTTGAGTAGAGAGGATGCTTTATCATCGCCCAAGGCTCTGGTTAAAACGTTGCGGATATATTCATCAGAATCTAGCCCGACTGAAGAACTCAGATCGGCTAAGGACTTAAATTCTTCCAGTACCTTGGCGATCGCCTCGTGCGGTATCGCACCGATCGTCGCCATTGCGGCACCAATTTTTTGTACCTCGCGTGGCCCGAGATATTTCATCACTTCAGCGGCACCGTCTTCACCCAGTGCCAGCATCAGAGTTGCCGCTTTTTGTACGCCATCGTCACTCATTGCTTACCCATGTCTTGATTACGTTAGCCACTATTTTAGGATCACTGGCTGCAAGTTGTTTAGCCATTTCCATATTAATCTCATACCCTGACATTTGTTTTCCAGCACCTTGAGATAAATTGACAATATCCTCTTCCGCTTCTGCTTCCGCTTCTTTCTCAAGTTCGCGCTTATGGCGTTTCTCTTCTTGCTTTTCTTTTTCCAACTGCCTGGTGGTTATTTTTTTGAGAGTCGGCTTCAAGAAACCGAAAAAAAGATACGCCAAGACTAAGGCTGCAATGATGTATCTGCCGATCTCTTTTGCAGTCTGTATCGTGTCTGCCTGTTTCCAGATTGGTACTTCTACTATAGCCTCTTTTTCGGGAGTGGCAAATGGACTGTTGACAAGGTTTAAGGTATCACCACGTTCTTTGTTAAAGCCCATTGCCTCTTTGGCCAGATCACTAATCTGTACTTTTTCTGTCTCGCTTAATGCTTTGCTTGTGACCTTGCCATTCTTATCTGTTTCGCTCTTGTAATTGATGACTATCGCGACCGACAGGCGCTTTACACCACCCATAGGCAGTTGTGTATATTTTATGGTTTTATCAACTTCATAGTTAACTGTTGAATTTTTTTCGGTTATGGCCGTACTCGACGCAGCGCTACTCGGGGTCGTTCCATTTGGCGCGACTATCGGTGCCGTCGCCGGAACCGGTGGTTGATTCGATAGTGCACCGGGTATGCCAGACGCATTCAAGCCCTTGTTAGATGACTCGCTCGATTGCTGGCTACGGATAGTTGAAGATTCAGGTGGCGAGTTCGGCCGATAGGTTTCCGCTGCCTGCTCGCTTCGGGAGAAATCAATGTCGGCAGTGGCTTCTGCACGTACATTTTGAGCTCCAACGATAGGGGAAATAATCGATTCTATGCGTTTGACAATATTTTGTTGATAATCTTGAACATACTTTAATTGTGTCGGATCTAAATTATTGTTGGCCGATTGCTTGCTTGTGTCTGACAATAAATTTCCATTCTGATCGACAACCGTTACATTTTTTGCCGCAAGTTCGGGGACGCTACTCGCCACAAGATGGACGATGGCGCTTACTTGCTGCTGATCCATAGTCCGGCCGGGATAAAGATTGAGTAAGACCGAAGCGGTCGGTTTTTGTTGTTCTCGGATAAAAACGTTGGATTTGGGAATGGCAAGATGAACACGCGCCGTTTGTACTGCCGATACCGCCTGGATAGAACGTGCCAGTTCGCCTTCTAAGGCACGTTGATAATTAACTTGCTCTAAAAATTGAGAGATCCCCAATTTTTGGTTTTCCATTAATTCAAATCCAACGTTACCGCCTTTCGGTAAACCTTGTGATGCCAGTTTCAATCTGGCGTCATGCACTTGGTTTGAGGGAACCAGGATTGCACTGCCACCTTCAGAATATTTGTAGGGGACATTCATTTGCTGTAATGAAGCAACGATTGCACCGCCATCTCGATCAGTGAAATTCGAAAACAGCACTCGATAGTCTGGCTGTTGGCTCCACATCCAAATGCCCACCATCACAGCTAGCGTGAAGGCTGCAACTACGGATAAGGCGACGGTTCGCAAACCTGGAGTATCGGCAAAACCCAGAATAGTAGGGAATTGTGCGCCCGGTTGTAATGCTGCATCGTTAGCGGTCGCCATATTGTGCCTCGTGATCGATGTTCATGGTGTGCTGCATTTTCTGGTCCAATCTGGGTTTTTTCCTTAATATAAATTGTGACGGTATTTGTAAAATTCATTTGAAGGAAAAACGCGGATTTACTTGTTCTTCTCATCGCAACGACGATTCCCGCGAGTGGTAAGGTAGGCTAGTGGCCAAATAGCGGGGAAAAAAATGAATGTCGGAGGAATTGATAGTAGCCGTATCGAGGCGATGCTCGCTCAATTGAAGGCGGCAAGCGCACGCATGGAATCGAGCGCGGTGAATGCGGTTGGAATTGAAGCGCCAGGGCCGGCCAAGCTAGATTTTGCCGATGCCTTGAAGGCCTCGCTGGATCAGGTAAATTCTGTGCAATTAACGTCTCAGCAATTGGGCCAGAAATTTGCAATGGGTGACGATAAAGTAAGTCTTTCTGATGTCATGATCTCGATGCAAAAGGCCAATATTTCATTTCAAACCACCGTTCAAGTCAGAAATAAATTGGTATCGGCTTATCATGACATCATGAATATGCAAATATAATTCCAATTCTAAATCATTCGTGTCGTTGTTACCTTCGCCTCGCCGTGCTATAGCTCACGCCTAAGGAATCTGTGCTTGCAAGCACAGATCGTTACGCAGGAAAGGAGCACGCTCCTTTAAGCCCCTGCTACACCACTGTATTCGGCTCGTCGCCTAGACACGAATGAATTAGAAATGGAATAAGGTCTCGACTTTTCTAGGACTAATGGTGTCCGGTGATCTTGGAATTTCGTTCTCTTTCCAGCTTCATAATATAGCGTTGTACGCTCGCCAGCGCAGCAGTCGATGCGCCAATGAACTCACAGCCCACTCGACGATTTGTCTTGCCATTGAGCAGCATTAAATCTTGCGAGTTCCTGATCTGCAAAGCTAAGTCGATTTGACCTATTCCTGGCAAATCAATTTGGCAGTCATCATAGATTTGGCCAACGTCTATTTCTAAAATTCGTTTCTCGTCTAGTATTGCCACGCCACCACAACTTATATCCACTAAAGAGAATTTAATAGTTTCATATCCGGCGCCGATTACTAAGGGGATCAGACAACGAATCGGATTGGATAAAGGGGTGTTAATCCGATAATTTTCACGCCTTTGCAATCGGATCATGCTAATTGGAATGTTGCACTGCAAAGCAGGGCGCCCTTCAAACGTAGTGCGCTGCATACTCGAGGTAGAAAACTGTATGCTAATTCGGTCGAGCAGCCCGTCAAAAAAAACTCTAGGGGCTTCAATAATGCGTTGGTTTGCCTCCTCACTAGGAGAGCTATCAATCATCAGCGTATTATTCAAATCATCAAGCTCTAGTATCGACGTAATAAAGACTTCTGATCCTTCATTAATCATCATGCTAATCAACTGACTGTTCTCTTTCAAGCCGCGCAGCAAGGCAAGCATTTCACGCCTGGATTCAACTAAGAACGAACTTTGATTCTCGGTACCTAACACTGGGGATGAGGATGGCATAGTAGCGGCTTGTTTTGAGATAAACGTTAGGTGATGGTTTTGTTGTCCAGCTGTTGATTTAATGCGTCCGAACTTTCATTCTCAATATGGTATAGCCAAGCGAGCAGTTCCGCAACAACCCGATATAGGGCTGGAGGAATATCGTGATCCAATTCTACTTTCATCAGCAAGGAAACTAATTCTTTGGATTGATGAATATAAATTCCGTGTTCTTTAGCCCTGGCAATAATTTCTTCCGCAATCAAGCCCTTGCCTTTTGCCACGACTTTGGGCGCAGCATCACCCGCCTGATAGGCCAGCGCAATGGCATTTTGCATAGGTTGACCTTGCTTATTCATTGCGCTTCACTTGTAATGATTTGAGCGGTGTGCCAGTCCGGTCTAGAGCTTGCATTAATTCCAAAGAACGTTCTTTCAATACTTGCACAGTTTCGTCAGTTTCACTGCGTAAAAATAATTGCAGTTGACCAGCATGAAAATTGATTGTCGCCGCAACTGCTCCTAAATGAGGTAGCTCAAATCGCACCACGCTCTGCCAACTTGCCTCTGGCTCATCCGATTCGGTCTGTGTGTGTTGATCTTGTCGTGTGATTTCCCAATCGAAGGGCAAGCCGGGCAATAAATGTCCTTGCCAGGTAATTTTTTGTTGTTCCAGTACATCTAGCTGTAAGTGAATAATTTGCGCCAGGTTAGTATGATCTTCCGCAGTTTTCACAGTATTCGTGATATTTGCAGTGGCACTGCCTTGCTGCGCTTGAGGTTCACGCATCAGCTCGGCGTGCGCCATTTTGCCATTGGCCCAATCAGCGACATGGGACTCATAAAACAGGCCGCTCGATGAAAGCGTTTGCTGCAAATGATGGGCAAGCTGGTTCGGATGATTTAATTCTTCGGCACTGCTGAGCAGTGGGGTCTTGCTTATCAGCGCGCTGGGTGCGCCTTGTTGCTGTGCTTGCAGTAAAATTTTATTAATTAATTTTCCTGTGTCACTTAAATTTGTCGGCGTACTACTGGTATTGGTATCGGGCTGTTCAGCGAGGCTGGCAACGTGAGTCTCTGCAATTGTACTGCTGGGGTGAATCGAGCTAGATCGCAGTTGTTCGGCAGGGATGTTACTTGCGGTACCGGCAATAGTCTTGCCTGTTGCCGCTGGCGTGTTTTGGTTTTGTTCTGTATCTAATATGTACGAAACTGACTCCTCAAGCGCCGGGCCCCTGTTTAATGCGCTAGGTGGCTCCGCCTTCGATGGCCGTATAAAGTTTTCGATTAAATCTTGTCTGGAGAACGTTGCAGTGGTTGTTAAGGTGCTTGAAGCGGTGCCGTGCCCGGTCTCAAGCAAAAAAGTAGGGCGTGGTGTCAAGCCAACTAAAGTGAGTGGAATGGATTCCCCCACTTTACTATTTTGCGGCAATGCCATGCGGGCAGTTGCACCGGCTAGTTTGACGAAGAACGTACCGTCACTTAAACGCGAAAGAATCTCGCCTTGGATTTTTTTGCCGATCTCCAGCAGGTCAAACCGTGCGGCGGCTTCCTGCTTGGTTGCTCCAATAATTGCGGCGGCAGAAGGGGCTTCTATCGCGGCAACAGGCCTAATGTTGGTATCGACCCGTGGCAACATAACAACATTCCAAAACAAGAGATTGAAAGCAAGTAAATTAAGCCTCAGCCAGCGTAATTGGCACCATACGTTTGTGATAATTTTAATGTGGTGTTTGAATTTTTCATCAAATTTGCCAGTTGCGCCATCCACGGCTCCGTAATATTCCGAATTTCTTTGTCGTCAGAAAGTATCTTCTTAATGACTCGAATTTTTTTCTCACGTATTTCGATCGGCAATTCCACTGGCATTTCATTCTCACGCAAACGTTGCACTTGGAAAGAGCAGTCTGATTCCAGTCGCTCAAGCAAGTCCCAGTCCGCAAGACGGGCAGCATCCAGCATCTTGGCTGTGATCGCAGCGACGTTTTCGTAAACAGAAATAAGTTCCAGACTATTCATTATGCATCAAGCCTCAAAAAAATTGACAGGTCGTGGTGACAGTGCGTCTACAGGTAAGCTGGGTTGGGCCAGCGTGGAAACATTATTTGGTGTAATTGCTTCCCAAGAATTTTTTAAATCTCGCAATAGATTTTGAACCTCGGTTAACAAATCAACTTGGTTATTGAGATTGGCGAGTAACAAGCGATTTACCATGTATTCATACAATGCATCCAGACTGATCGCAATTTCACCACCCGCTTTTTTATCCAGACTTGCCCTTAAACCATTTTCGATAATTGCGATCGCTTTTGATATCGAATAACCCTTGGCTGGAATGTCACCATTTTTCATCTGCTGTGTCGCATTCGAAATCGCGACGATGGCTCCGTCGTAAAGCATCACAATGAGTTTGTGAGGGCTTGCCGAGATGACGCCTGTTTCTATACCGACTTTGGCATAGGCGTTGGCTCCGTGAGCCTGGGATGATCCGAACATCGTGAGTACTCCTTTTATAGTTTATTGCTGCCAGTTAATGCACTTAGCTGCTGTGTAAGAAACGTACTCGTATTGTTGAGGCCACTGATAATGCGATCTAGTGCGGTAAATTGCTTGCGATAACGCGCTTCAGTATCAATCAGACGGCTAGTTAATAATTCTCTTTGTTTTCCGATGTCTTTAATACTCTTGTTGACGCCATCGGTGGTGCTGGAAATACTGCCAGCCGATCCAGTTATTGTTTCAAATAAAGTTGTCAGCTGACTAGCATAGCCGCGCGAAAAGTTGATGGTTCCGCGCGCACCAATATTTCCGCCACTCACCAAAACTTTCAGGCCTTCTGCAGGGGTGCCAGGGGTACCTGTCAAAAATTGTCCAGAACCAGTTGCAGTAGCCCCATTAATAGACCCTGCAACATTTACACCGGCTGCACCAGTCAAAATTGTCCCGCTTAAGCTTGCGGCGGTCGTTCCAGTGCCATCGGCCAGAGTCACATTTGAAATTGTGCCATAGGCTGTTGACTGTAATTGTAAAAAACCGCCACCTGTGATGCTGGCCGTAATTTTGGCACCGCTATTGCTGAAGGCAGTGGTGCCATTCACCGAGGTTTGAATTAAAGTAGCAAGTTGGCTTGAAGTGTAGCTGCCAGCCGCCAAGCTGACAGCAGCAGTAATGCCGTCCAAAGTTACATTTAGGCTGGTATTGGCAAGTATCGTGGTGTTGCCGGCAGTAAGGTCTAAGTCTCCGGTCAACACACCTTGGGTTGCCAGTGCGCTGATGCTGAGTGGATAAGCGCCTTGTGCTGTAGCGCTAGTTACTGACGAATATTTAACCAGACTATCGGTGGCTTTGCCTATGGTCGCAAACAGGCCACTTATTTCACTGAAGTTAGTGTTGAGCGCGGCTTGAAATTTAGTTGAATCAAGGCTGAGAGTTCCATCTTTTTGGAAACTGATACCAATAGAAGACAGTGTTGTGATATTGCCACCTAAACCATTCACTGCTGACGATAACGCTGTACGTATTTGATTTTGTACCCCGCGCGCGGTCGCGTCACCGATCAATACTCCGCCCTTTTTGCTGGCAGCGTCGAAACCGATCAGATTCTTTAGGGTGGTCTGAAGATCATTGTAGCCTTTAATGAACCCATTAACGGAAGACTGTACGCCCGAGGTGTTATTGACTAAGGCAAGAGTGGTAGTGCCAGCCTTGGTCAAGGTAATGCTGGTGCCCTGTACGACCTCAGAGACTGTGTTTGAGGCGCTGACAATGGAAATACCGTTAACCGTCAAAGTGGCATTCTGTGCACTGCTTGTTTCAGTAAAGTTCTGAGCCGCTTCTGGATTGTAATTAAGCAAAGATTGAAGTGTGGCGTCGCCCGTGACATCAATTTTTAAACTGGATGTTGCACCTGTCTTGCTTGAACTAAGTACCAGATGATACGGTGTTGCGCTTCCATCGCCGACAATAGATGCCGTCACACCCTTGTTGGCAGAATTAATCGCATCACGTATTCCTTGCAGTGAATTATTTGTGCTATCTATCGTGATGGTGCCTACACCCTGATCTGCATCTTGTAAGAAAGTCGAGCCGGTATAGATACCATTTGTCAGAGTGCCACCGCTGATTGTGCCAAATTGAATGCTGATCGTTGAGCTGGCGCCAGCACCGATAGCGGCAGTCGTGCTGACTTGTCCGGCACTGGAGAGTACTTGAGATTTTGCCAGTTGACCCACGGTGATGTTGTAGCTACCTGCGCTTGCAACACTACTTGTGCTGGCAGATAGAACTGTCGAGTCACTTGCATTCGCCGTGAGATTTTGAAAGGTAGACGTACTGCTTAGGCTAGCGAAACTACTTTGAAAAGAACTTAAGGCACTGCTCAAAGATCCATAGGCAGTCAGTTTGGCCTGGTAACTCGCTTCTTTTCTCGCTAGTGTGGTTAATGGTTGACTCTCAATCTGCATCAATTTATTGATGAGACTGGTGACATCTAAATTAGAGCCAATTCCTGTTGATTGTATGCCCACCACATTCCCCTTCGTAAGTGCTATGACTGTACAAGATTAACGGCAGAAGCAAATCAGACTTTAGAGGGGGATTTTCCCGCCTATTTGAATTCTGCTCTTATTTTGCGTTAATTTAGTCAGGCTGTGTGCAGATAGCGGGTTCAGGCCTGCTGTCGGATAAGCAAGCCCTGGAGTTTGTCGAGTGATTTTGCAATATCTAAGGCTTCTTCAGTAGGTATCTGGCGCAATACCTGTTTGGTTTGCTGGTCTATCACCTTGACAACCACTTCTTTGGCTTCAGTGTCGACACTAAATTCGAGGTTTTGTGAAATGACCTGAATTGCCTGATTGATACTCTTGACTGCTCTATTAACTTCTTCTGCACTGGTGGCTCGAGCTGCTGGCGGAACTGCCACAGCAGTTTGATTTGTTATTGCATTTTTCTTATCGGCAATAGTTGTGGATGAAGCATTCAACACTTTGTCTGCAACTGGTGGCGTTGCCGGAGTAAATGTTCCTACAGACTGGATGTTCATGATCTTATCCTTTAAGTGCAATTCCCCTGACCAAAAAATATTGGGCAGGGGACTAGTTTACATCAATGAATAATGTGATGTTTTACATTATTGATTAGCCTCTTAACAGAGCCAATACGCCTTGCGGTAATGCGTTTGCCTGGGCCAAGATCGCGGTACCTGCTTGTTGCAATACCTGACTACGGGTCAATGTAGCTGTTTCTGCCGCAAAGTCGGCATCCTGAATCCGGCTACGTGAAGCAGTTAAGTTTTCTGCACTGGTTTGCAAGCTGACTACCGCAGATGAGAAGCGGTTTTGGATCGCACCCAAGGCTGCACGTGAAGTACTGATTGTGGCCAAGGCCGCATCCAGCGTGGTGAGCGCCGCCGTTGCCCCCGCAGCACTAGCCAGATTTAATGACGAGACACCTGCACCAACTGTCACCGTTGCAGAGCTAAAACCACCAGTTAAGTTTGCCGCTGTCAAGCCAGTACCCGTACCATTTGCTAAGGTAATACCAGCCGAACTGGTTGAGCTCAGTGATAAGGTTGAGGTCGATACGTCAGTTGCACCTGTAGCACTTACCGTAATACCGGTATTTGCTGCCGCGGCAGCTGCATTAGTCGAGGCAGTAATAGTGACGTTTCTACCATCTGCAGCGGCCAAGGCAACTGCACCAGTTGTCGTGTTAAATGTTGCAGTAACACCAGTCTGATTACTTATCGCATTAACCGCAGCTGCAACCTGCGCGCCACGTTGTGCGCCCGATGTAGAAGCGCTTAATGCACCAAGATTGACGCCGTTGATGGTAATGTCGCCAGAAGCAATCGCAGTCGCAGCAGTTGATGCCGTTCCTGCTATTGAAGTTGCGCCTACAGTCGCCGTCACTCCGGTATTGCCGCTCACTGCATTGATTGCGTTTGCTTTGGCAATGCCGCTACCAGTCGAATTCGAGAAGGAAACACCATCTGAGGCCGAGGCGCCAACCTGGAAGCCGTTGATGGATAAATCACCCGAAGCAAAAGCCGTGGTGGTCACAGCGCCAGCGCCAGCCACTGTCGTTGCATAGCTGGATCCTGAACCTACGCCCAGGGCATTTGTTTTCGCGCTGGAGATGGAGTTGATGCTAATTTGGTCGTTTGCAGTACCGTTCGCGCCAACCTGAAAGGTTTGGGTAGAGAATGAACCATCTAATAAATTAACACCGTTGAAGTTTGCACTGCCAGCCACGCGGTTAATTTCAGAGATCAACTGGGTTGCTTCATTGTTCAGAGCCGCACGGTCAGATGCGCTGTTGGAAGCATTGGCTGACTGCACTGCCAAGTCACGAATACGTTGTAAGTTAGTGGTGATTTGACCTAACGCGCCCTCAGCGGTTTGCGCTAGTGAGATACCGTCATTTGCATTACGTGCAGCTTGGTTCAGACCGCCGATTTGAGAAGTTAAACGTTCAGAAATCGCTAAACCCGCAGCATCGTCTTTTGCGCTGTTAATGCGCAAGCCGGAAGACAGACGTTGCAATGATGTATTTAAAGCGTTTTGGGATTGGTTTAAATTGCGTTGCGCATTTAACGATGCAATATTGGTATTAATGAATGAGGCCATGGTGATTCTCCTTGCGTGGTTTATTCGACTTCGACGTTTAGCTTAAACTTCGGTCTGTCTTGTTGACCATTGCACCGTTGTTGAATCAGGTAACGGGCGGGAAATAAAAAAATTGAGGAAATTGCTCAAAATAAATGTTATTTTTTTTACTTAAGTTCTTCGTATTGCACCGTTAGACGGCAAGTTTTTGAAATACTTAAGACTTAATTTGAATAAGTTTTCACCTTCTTTTCATTTGTTTCAAAGGTCTGAATTGCCTATAAAATGCAAAATAGTCAAGAGCACATTTGCCTAAAATGAGTTTGCCGGAGCACAGTGCTGTGACCTAAGTGATGAAAACATTGCCGCATGCCGGATTAAGTGGTAAAGATGCATTGAACATGCCAATGAAAGTAGATAACGATGAGTAAATCTGGTTTGAACCCGAATGTGGTATTGCGGGATGCGCGGGCACTCTTGAGGTTGGCGAAATTTGAAGAGGCCAAAAACGCCGCACTTCAAATCCTGCAGCATTTTCCCTTACACCTGGAAACCAATTATTTTCTGGCAAAACTCTATTTCGAGACTGAACAGAACGTGGAGGCTTTGGCGCATCTACGAAAAGCCTTCAATATCGTTAAACAGGGGAAGCACGAAAAGGCTGCCTATTATGCAATCCTGAATCGATACATAGCCCGAAAACAGTATGCGGAACTCGAACAGGCCAGTCTTTGGTTGACGCAATTTAGTCCCAAAGACGGAGTGGCATGGGATTACCTCGCCATTTCATACCTTGAGCAGGCGAAGTTTCATGATGCATATCAAGCGGCGTTGCAAGCGTCCAACTACTTACCCGATAATCAGCACGTGTTGAATAATTTAGGATGTGCATTGACCTCGCTGGAACGATGTTCAGAGGCGGTCGTGGTGTTGCGTAGAGTCGTTCAGCTCGATCCCGCTATGGCAAACGGATACAATAATCTAGGCAATGCCTTACGATTTAATGGCGAATACGAAGCGGCTTTGGAATGCTTTTCGAAGGCAATCCAATTGGCGCCAGAACTAGCCCATGTGTACAGTAATCTTGGTTTGACCTATCGTGCACTGGACAGGTGTGCATCGGCGGTTGAAAGCTATCATAAGGCCCTGCAACTACAGCCCGATCTGGTGCAAGTCTACCCAAATTTGATTGAGGCGCATCGGCAAGCTGGCCAAATCCGTCAGGCCATCGAATGTGCCGAGCAAGCACTACTCGTGGCAGAAGATCTCGCGGAAATTTGGGCCGCCTACGGTGACGCCTTGCGCGATGGCGGCTATTTGGATAAGGCGATCGAAGCATATATCCGTGCTATATCGTTCCGAACCGATACGGAAAGTTCTTTTAATCGCAAGGTGTACACCAATATTTTGTTTTGCCTGAATTACCATCCCGACCTTTCTGCAGAAGTGATTTATGACGCCTACCGGGAATTTGACCTTCGGTTTGGTCTTCCATTAAGGAAAAAATGGCGCGCTTTTAGTAATGCTAATTTGCCGGGAAAAAAACTGAAAGTTGGCTATGTCTGCCAGTCTTTTTATAATCAAGTATGTAAATTTTTCCTGATTCCTTTACTCGAACATCACGACCATACGCAAGTGGAAATTTATGCTTATGCGCAAATTCCGTATGAGGACGAGACTACACAATATTATAAAACCCTGGTGGACCACTGGGTGCCGATCCGGGGCTTGACTGATGATGAGGCCGTGGAGCGGATTCGGGCTGACGGTATCGATATCTTGATTGATGTCTCTGGCCACACCAACTCGAATCGCTTGATGGTGTTTGCACAAAAACCGGCACCGGTTTCACTTCATTGGCTTGAGTACGGCTATACCACTGGTTTAAGTGCAATCGATTATTTCATGACGGATAAGGCAAGTGTGACCGGTGAATGTGATCACTTGTTTTCAGAAAAAATATGGCGGCTCGATGGACCTGCTTATGTGTATCGTCCTGACACTCGCTTGGCAATATTGAATGAGTCTCCAGCGAGCCAGACTGGGATCGTCACCTTTGGTTGTTTGTCGCGCACCACGCGCATTAATCATAGAGTAGTGAGAGTGTGGGCGGCGATTTTGGATGCGATGCCAAATTCACGTCTCATCATCAACAGCGGTGACTTCAAAGATTCCTTAGTGCAAGAAGAAATGGCTGCACGGTTTATGCAATATGGAATTGAAAGGTCCCGCCTTGACATCGGCTTTAGCTCGCCCTCGTGGGAAGTGCTGAAACATGTCGATATTGGCTTGGATTGTTTCCCGCATAATTCGGGCACTACCTTACTCGAAACACTGTATATGGGAATACCGTTTATCACGCTATTGGAGCGCCCCTCGGTTGGCCGGATTGGTGCGAGCGTATTGACGGGTATGGGCAGGACCGAATGGATAGCCTCCAGCGAAGAGGAATATGCGCAAAAGGCTATTATTCTGGCTCATGACATTGAGGCGTTGATACATATGCGCAAAACCATGCGTCAGGAAATGCAGAATTCTGCACTGATGAACGAACCTGCATTTGCGCAATCTGTAGAAAAAGCGTATCGACAAATGTGGCAGATTTATTGCGAAGGAACCCAAGCATGAAAGCAGTGATTTTGGCCGGTGGACTGGGTACCCGCATTTCTGAAGAAACACACCTGAAGCCGAAGCCGATGATAGAGATAGGAGGGCATCCGATTTTGTGGCACATCATGAAGAGTTATGCGGCGCATGGCGTTAATGAATTCGTGATTTGCTGTGGTTACAAGGGTTACCTGATTAAGGAGTATTTCGCCAATTATTTCTTGCACATGTCTGACGTGACCTTTGATATGCAAAATAATAGTATGGAAGTTCATGAACGCCATGCCGAGCCCTGGAAGGTGACCTTGGTCGATACCGGCGAAGATACGATGACTGGCGGGCGCCTGAAGCGTGTGGCGCGTTATGTGCAGGACGACGAAGCATTTTGTTTTACTTATGGTGATGGAGTGTCGGATCTGGACATAGCCGCCTCGATCGCTTTTCATCAGGCGCACGGTAAACTGGCGACTGTTACCGCTGTATTGCCGCCAGGACGCTATGGCGCATTGCAACGCGACGGCGATCAGGTGGATGGTTTTATCGAAAAACCACGCGGCGACGGCGGTTGGATTAATGGCGGTTATTTCGTGCTCTCTCCCAAGGTATTGGATTTGATTTCAGACGACCATGTCAGTTGGGAGCAAGAGCCTTTGGCAGACTTGGCTGCTAACAAACAGCTGATGGCGTTTGAACATGCCGGTTTCTGGCAACCGATGGATACCTTGCGCGAGAAGAATCTACTCGAAGAATTATGGCAATCCGGGGAGGCTCCTTGGCGAATCTGGTAAATCCCGTGGAAAGACCGTCACCGGATCCGACATTTTGGCGTGGACGCAGGGTCTTGCTGACCGGGCATACAGGTTTTAAAGGTGCGTGGCTGGCGTTATGGCTTAAGCGCATGGGGGCACAGGTTACTGCCTTGGCACTGGCTCCTGATTCAGCGCCAAATTTGTTTGAGATTGCTGGCATAGACCAAATGCTAGAAAGCCAGATTGGTGACATTCGCGATTTTGCGCTGGTCAAGCAGGCTGTCAATAAGTGTCAGCCAGAAATCGTCATGCACTTAGCTGCGCAGGCCTTGGTAAGGGCGAGTTACCGCGAGCCGTTGGCAACGTTTGAGACCAATGTCATGGGCACGGTCAATTTGCTGGAGGCTATACGCGGCGTTGCCAGCGTCAAGGTCGCGCTGTTGGTCACCACCGACAAGGTTTATCGTAATCTTGAACAAATGGCGCCTTACGCCGAGACCGCCCAATTGGGCGGACATGACCCCTACAGTGCCAGCAAGGCAGCCTCAGAAATAGCGATTGCCAGTTACCGTGATGCGTTTTTGGCGCAGCAGGGCGTGGCGGTGGCTGTCGCCCGAGCCGGCAATGTCATCGGTGGCGGTGATTGGTCAGAGGATCGTTTATTACCCGATGCCGTCAAGGCCTGGCAAAGCGGGGCGATACTGCAGATCCGTCGGCCTGACGCTGTGCGACCGTGGCAGCACGTACTGGAACCAATTTCTGCCTACCTCTGTTTGGCGCAACATGCCTATACGCATCCTGCCGCCGGAACCGCATGGAACTTTGGGCCGCCCGGTGCCGCCAGTGTGCGCGAAGTGGTGCAATTGGCCCGCGCAGGATTTGGACGAGGCGAGTTTGACTTCGCCAGCGAGGTAACAGGGCCGCATGAGGCTGGTTTGCTGGCGCTTGACGTCACACGGGCGAAGTGTGAGTTGGGTATAGCTCCTCGTTGGGATTTGGCGAATTCCGTTTTACGCAGTGTGGAATGGTACAGGGACTATTATGAAGGGCAAGATGCCCGCGTATTGTGTGAGCGGGATATCGATGCCTACTTGTCCGCTTCGGCATAAAAGTTGGAATACTTTTTTGAATTGGCCTTGGAGCTAAATCTGGCATGACGCAACGTTTTGATATTTCTGCGACAGAACTGGCTGGCCTGCGCGTGATAAAACGCCGGCCTATCGGTGACGCACGCGGTTATCTGCAACGCATGTTTTGCGTTGATGAATTAGCGGCTGCCGGATGGTTAGTGCCTGTCGCACAAGTCAATCATACCTATACCAAACGAGCAGGTAGTGTGCGTGGTTTGCACTTGCAATTACCACCTTTAGCAGAAATGAAATTGATTACCTGTATTCGCGGTGAAGTCTGGGATGTCGCGGTAGATTTGCGCGCGAATTCGGCAACATTTCTCAGATGGCACGCGGTACATTTGTCAGCGGAGAATAAAACTTCGTATTTGATACCACCAGGTTTTGCCCATGGATTTCAAACGCTCACCGATGAGGTAGAGATGTTGTATTGTCATAGTCAGGTCTATACGCCGTCTAGTGAAATGGGTTTAAATGCATGGGATAAGAAATTGAATATAAGCTGGCCGATGACGATCACCGATGTGTCTGAAAAAGATAAAAATTGGCCAATGCTGGACGACAGCTTTCCAGGAATCAACGTATGAAATGTAGACATTGCGCTCACCCGCTGACACAAAACTTTCTTGATTTGGGCGCTGCGCCACCATCTAATGCGTATCTGCCTGCGGCAGCGTTGCAATTGCCTGAAATTTGGTTGCCGTTAAAGCTGTTGGTGTGCGAGGCGTGCTGGCTGGTGCAAACCCTCGATTTTGCCGGACGCGAAGCCCTGTTTGATGCAGATTATGCTTACTTTAGTTCATGTTCCTCCACATGGTTAAAGCATGCTGAAAATTTCGTCTTAACGATGCAAAAGGAATTGGACTTGAACACTGAAAGCCTGGTGCTTGAAGTGGCAGCTAATGATGGTTATCTCTTGCAATATGTGCAGCAGGCAGGGATTCCCTGTTTTGGCATTGAACCGACAACTAGCACGGCAAATGCGGCGCGTGCTAGAGGCATTTCAATTATTGAACGCTTTTTTGGCACGGATCTGGCAAGAGAGCTGGCAGCGCAGGGCAAGTTGGTCGACCTGACAATAGCGAATAACGTGCTGGCCCATGTACCAGATATCAATGACTTCGTGGCAGGATTTGCGCAGATTTTGAAACCAAGCGGTGTGGCAAGTTTTGAGTTTCCGCATTTGCTGAACATGGTGCAGCAAAACCAGTTTGATACGGCCTACCACGAGCATTATTCCTACCTGTCCTTGCATGCAGTAAAAACCATATTCGAGTGCAATGGATTGAGCGTCTTTGATGTGCAGGAATGGCCTACCCATGGCGGTAGCCTGCGAGTTTTGGCGCAGCGCAGCGACTGTTTACTACATCCACTAAGAGAGAGTGTGGCCAGAGTATTAGACAAGGAACACTCGGCCGGTATGACGGAAATTGGCTTTTATCATGGAGTACAAAATCGCGCAGAACAAGCAAAATTTGATTTGCTCAGGTTTTTATTAGATTGCAAGAATAAAGGTCTGCGCGTTGCCGCCTACGGTGCGGCCGCCAAAGGGAATACCTTGCTCAATTTTTCAGGTGTAAGGCCGGATCTTTTGCCGTATGTGGTCGATGTCAATCCGCACAAACAGGGTAAATATTTGCCTGGTAGCCGTATCCCGATCGTAGATCTGGCCCACTTATTACAGGATAAACCAGATCGCGTATTGATCCTGCCTTGGAATTTGCAGGACGAAATCATGCATGACCTGAAGCAAATCCGCTCTTGGCAAGGATGTTTTGTGCGTGCCATTCCTGACTTGCAGATCATTTGAGTGTGAAGGTAAATAGAGCATGATCGATATTCATCCAAACGCCAAAATTTCGAAGTGGACCGACATCGAAGATTCAGTACGCGGATCACGTATTGTCATTGGGGCGTTTTCTAGCCTAGACAGCTTCGTGAAAATTAAACCTGCCGGCGGTATTGGCGATTTAATTATTGGTGAGCGTACTGTGATTAATTCTTGTTGCGTACTTTATACAGGCAACGGCATACAAATCGGCAACGACGTAGCGATAGCATCGAATTGTAGCTTTGCGCCCGTCAACCACGCCTATCATGAAAAAAACCGCCGCATTTCCGAGCAAGGATTTTTGCCCAGCAAAGGTGGCATCGTGATCGAAGACGATGTATGGATAGGGGTAAATTGCGTGATACTCGATGGGGCAATTTTACGTCAAGGCTGTGTAGTGGGTGCCGGGTCGGTAGTACGTACTGAACTGCCAGCGTACTCGATTAATGTCGGCAATCCGCTACGTCAGGTGGGTTGGCGAAAATGAACAGCATACCCAAAGCGACTCTGATTGGTGGCAAAGGATTTATTGGCAAACATCTGCACGCGAACTTGTTAAGTTTAGGATGGGATTGCGATGTGCCAGAGCGCGACGATCCGGATTTATTTCTATCCGATTTGGGGCATGTGTTTTATTGCGCCGGATTGACCGCCGATTTTCGCCAGCGTCCATATGCTACGGTTGAAGCTCATGTTGCGCTGTTGGCGAAGGTTTTGCAACATTGTTCGTTTACTAGTTTGACCTATTTATCCAGCACCAGAGTGTATGCAGGAGCGAACAAGACCGATGAAAATGCAGAGTTAAAAGTAAGATCGCAAGAGCCTGGCGATTTATATAATCTGTCAAAATTAATGGGGGAGAGTTTATGCTTGAACAGTGGACGACCGGTGCGCGTGGTCAGGCTATCGAACGTGTATGGGACAGGCATGCCAGAACAAAATTTCCTATCAGAGATTTTGTCTGCGGCGGCTAGCGAAAAAGCGGTGGTGTTTCGCAGTGCGCCGGAATCGCAGAAGGATTACATCTGTATTGAAGATGTTGTGCATTTCTTACCCTTGATTGCCAGTCATGGGCAAATCGGTATTTATAATCTGGCACGCGGCAAGAACGTGACACACTTAGAGATCGCCACTATTTTGCATAGTTTGGGTGTGCCTTGCAGTTTTGAGGCGAATGCTCAAAACATACAATTTTTAGAAATCGACACAAAAAAAATGCAACAGGATTTTGGTTTGATGCAACATGATTTAGCTAGCGATTTACCTGCACTTTTAAAAAATTATTGTGAGAAAACATGAATCCTATTCAGCAATTTGAAGCGGAACGAGCCGCACGTATTGAAAAACTCGGACAAGATACACAATTTCAGGCGCAATCGAGAGACTGGCTCGAGCAAAGTATGCGTCGACAATATGTTTACAATTTTTCGTGGTTAGGCAGGCCGATTATTCAAAACCCGATCGATATGATGGCGATGCAAGAGCTGATGTGGACGGTGCAACCTGATCTGGTGATCGAGACAGGAATCGCCCATGGCGGTTCATTGATTTTTTCAGCCTCGATGCTGGAATTGATCGCCGCTTGCGGTGGTAATCCTGATGCAATGGTATTGGGTATCGATATCGATATCCGAGAACATAATAAGCAGGCGATTCTGCAGCACCCTATGTCAAAACGCATACAGATGCTGGAGGGGTCAAGCGTGGCGTCTGACATCGTAGAGCAAGTGCGCGCCATTGCAAGCAGCAGACAAAGAGTGATGATATTTTTGGACTCGAATCATACTCACGAACACGTGCTGGCCGAACTCGAGGCTTACGCGCCATTGGTGACAAAGGACAGTTATTGCGTGGTGTTTGATACCTTTGTTGAAGATGTACCTGCCGATGTGTTTGATGAGCGGCCGTGGCAACCTGGAAATAGTCCAAAAACTGCGGTGCACAGTTATTTGCAATCGCATCCGGAATTTGAAATTGACCGTGCAATGCAGTACAAGCTACAGATTACGGTTGCGCCGGATGGGTTTTTAAAACGGGTCCGCTAAAGGTATTTTTGGTAAATGGAAACCGTGCGCGGGCTGTTGATGATTTTGTTGATTTAAAATTACTGACTATTTAGTCTTCGTGATTTGAGATGTTTTAACTCACTTATTGCGAGTCAAGCAATTAGCCCTAAATAGCCTTCACCACCCGATTTTTCCCTGATTTCTTCGCCTCATACATCGCCTTATCCGCACGCTTGATAAATGTGTCTTGTGTCTCTCGCGGCGCCCGCAATGCGACACCGGCACTGAAAGTGATAAACAGACGCTGGTCATTGGCGGTGAAAAAATGGGTGGTGAGTTCGCGTTGTACTCGGGACATGGCCTGCGCGGCTTCGTCCAGTGTTGTCTCTGGCATGACGATTAAAAATTCTTCGCCACCGTAACGGGCGATGACGTCTATCGAGCGCAGGGTTTGTTTGACTATGCGTACCAGATGAACCAAAGCAACGTCGCCTGCGGCATGGCCGTGCGTGTCATTGAGTTTTTTGAAATTGTCCAGGTCTAACAAGGCCGCACAGAGAGGGGTGCCGCGACGGTCGGCACGGTCAGCCTCTCTTTCAAAGACATCATCCAGTCCGCGGCGATTCAGACTGCCGGTAAGTTGATCTTCTCTGACCAGTTCGCTCATGTGTGCCAGTTTTTCTTCAAGTTCTTTAATCCGGTCTTCAGCTTCTTTAACTTCTTTTTGTGCCGTGACCATGATGTCGTGCGAGTGCATGGTTTCTTTTTGTACGGCGCGGGTTTCATACAGAATCGCACCTATCAATTGATTGACTTCGTCGGTATTTCTAGTCTGGCTTATTTTCCGCGAATACTCGTCCATCTTGTTTTGATAGGTATTGGTACTAGTCGTCATTACATCGAGGCGATCGATGAAGGTTGCCATCATTTTCTTGACGGAACTCTTCGATTCGTCGAGGCTGTTTTTTAAGATGCCTTGTTTGTAGATGACCTCTTTAAGACTGCGCGTCGCTTCTTGCAAGGCACGGTGGTCAATAGGTCCGGCGATAAGGTTTTGCACGACCTCGATCTGGCCACTTAGCCAATTGTCGTCATCTAAAAGTTCACGCACGTTTTCTAAAAGTAGCGCAAACAGGCGCAATAACAGTTCTTGTTGTTCTGCTGTATCACCACTTTTTAGCTCGATCTGAAAGCATAGCTGTTTGATGCGGCTAGAAATATTGTTCAGCGCAATTTCTGTCTCAGCCGATTTTACCGCGGCGCCTATTGCATCTGCTTCGTTGGCTAGTTCAGGCGTGGGTTTGAGCAGGGAACTTAAGGCTAAAGTTAAGGTGCGATACAGTAAATCTTTGAGTATGGTCGGACGCGGGTCAGTGCCTGCAACATCATCTACCAGGGATATTTTGCCAGCGACAGCCGGCTCATCAACCAGACTCATAGAATTTGCCGGCGGAACAATGGATATTTTTTCTGCCAGCTGCGTTAATCCTTTGCTGTAATCATCCCAGTTCGCTGTTTTTATTGCACGGCTAAATCGATGGCCGAAATTCGCCAGCTCGCCAGTTGATTGTTTAAGGCTATCGGCAAAGCCGCTGAGTAAGTTTTCTGCTTCAGACGGAGTTACGTCGTTGGCTGCGATAGACGCTTCCAATTGCATTCTTGCCGCGTCTTCATCGGGAACGCCAGAGATCTCGATATATAGTTTTCGGTAAGCTTCTGGTGTCGGTGCGATGCGCTCGATTGCCAAACGGCGGAAAGTTTCCCGTGCGATGTCTGTGGGCGTTTTGAATTGTGGTTTGCTTGGCGTGGTAGACATGGCACTCTTTCGGCTGACATTGCTGCTAAAGCATGGTTCGATGCTGCAGATCTAAATATGAATTTTGGCACTAATTGACGGCAGCATGCGCATTTATTCCACTAATTCGTTCTTGATCGCATAGTGCGTAAGTTCTGCGTTGTGCCTGAGTTTCATTTTTAGTAATAATCTGGCACGGTATTCGCTGATGGTTTTGACGGATAGGGAGAGCTCTCTGGCAATGTCACTGACGCTTTTACCTGACGCGATCATGGTCAAGGTTTGAAATTCCCGATCCGATAAAGTCTTGTGTAACTGACCTTCGAATTCTTGATTCAGGTTGTTGGCCATTTCTTGGGCAAGTGCGGGGCTGATATATTTAAGCCCTGATGCCACTTGCCGGATCGCGGTAATAATTTGCGCCGTTGAACACTGTTTGTTGAGATAACCAGACGCGCCTGATTTCAAGGCTCGTATTGCATACTGATCTTCACGATGTCCAGAAAACATGATCACGGAAATCTGCGGCGACTCTTTCTTGATTTGTTTGAGAACTTCTATGCCATTGCGATCTGGTAATGCGATTTCCAGCAGCATGATGTGGTATTCGAGCTGGCGTGATAATTTAATGGCTTCCAAGCCAGTTTCTGCTTCGCCTATCACTGCCATATTTTGCGCGCTGCCGATTATTTGCTTGAGTCCTTCGCGAACTACCGCATGATCGTCGACGATAAGTAATTTGATTGCTGCATTTTCAGTCATGCATTTGCCTTGAATTGGTGTAAATTGGATTTGACGATGCTCTGGAGCGAACTAGCTTAGTATTCTATAAGGGATTTGTGGGAATTGCATCGGAATAAAATTTAACTAAGTCCGCTACAATGGCATGATGAATAAAGCATTTGTTAAAGAAACCGAGCAAGATGATGATCAGGATGTCGCTGCTCCTGTAATACCAGCTGGCGTCAAAAATTATATGACACCTGCCGGTCACCTTAGTATGAAGACCGAGTTATTGCATTTGATTGATGTAGACCGGCCAGAGGTGGTGAATATCGTTCATTGGGCGGCCTCGAATGGTGATCGCTCTGAAAACGGCGATTACATTTATGGAAAGCGCCGCTTGCGAGAAATCGACAGGCGCATTTATTTTTTGACTAAACGCCTTGATATCGCGGAAGTGTTTGATCCCCGTGTGCATTTTGGCTCTGATCAAATATTTTTTGGAGCGACGGTTGTGTATGAGAACCAATCGGGCGCGAGCGTCACTGTGACGATAGTCGGCGTTGATGAGTTTGATCCGCTGAAGGGCAAGATTAGTTGGATTTCGCCGGTTGCACGGGCGTTAATCAAGGCAAGAACAGGCGATAGTGTGGTGTTGAAAACTCCTGCCGGTGACGATGAGTTGACGATCTTGAGCGTTGATTACCCGGAATGAACTTTGCTGAACTTTGCAAATGAAGAATTTTTAAACTTTAATCCTATGAAAAATGAGTATCTCTTACGCGCAGTTAAATCATCCTTTGCGGATCCCGCTTGCCGCAGAAATCCATTCAAGACCGTCACTTCGCCTTCGGGCACCAGAAGCCATCACTCATCTGGCGGTATACGCCAAAAGTGATAGCAATGCCGACACCGACAACGTTCAACTTCAGCAAGAAATTTTAGCCTCATTTTGTACGTATTTTGGTGTGGCATGTCCTGGTGGCGAAGCGAAGTATTTTTTTCATGATTTCGGCCGCTTTCGCTTAAAGTGGGAATGCCACACTGAATTTGCCACGTATACTTTTGTCGAGAATGCAAACGGTGAATCCGTGTCTGGCCATGGTGTCGCGCAAGCGCTGACTCGTGTACCTATCGGACATTTGCCAGAGCAGTGGTTGCTGGATTTACGTGGCAAAATTATGGTGGCGGCGCATGTCGTTTTGATTAAAAATGGGAATGGCAATGGCAATGGCAACGACACTGACGAAACTCCTTCACCTATCCGACAAACTTTGGAAGGCAGTGTCTTAGTCGGTAGCCAGGTTTTGCAACGTGGCGAGGTTTGGACAGATTTCTTAATTCAGGCGGATGGCTTTAGTCGTTTTATTGTTAAGGATCAGGATTTTCTGGATCAGCAGGCGGGTCGCATTGTGCAGCGTTTACTTGAAATCGAGACCTACAGAATGATGGCCTTGCTGGGCTTGCCGCATGCTCAAAAAGCTGCGCCGGTGTTAGCTGTCATCGAGAATGAATTAGTCAAGTTAACTGCCGCGATGACCTTGAGCGGAGGTGTCGTTACCGATGTCGCAGCGGATGGCGTTGATACCGATTCCGAGCAAATTCTATTGCGCCAAATTATCGATCTTGCGGCACGTATCGAGAAACTTTCCATGGAAAATAATTATAGATTTTCCGCGTCGAAAGCCTATTTTAGCTTGGTGCAATCTCGCATCGAGGAGTTGCGCGAGTTCAGAATCGAAGGTGTGCCTACTATAGCTGAATTCATGGAGCGGCGTCTCGCGCCAGCGATGAATACCTGCGAAGCCATTGTGCGTCGGCAAGAAACCTTGGCCGATCGGATTGCGCATACCAATGATTTGTTGCGTACCAGAGTAGGCATCGTACAAGAGCAGCAAAATCGTAAAATTTTACAATCGATGAATACCCGGGCAGCGCAACAATTACGCCTACAACAGGCGGTTGAGGGCTTGTCAGTCGCAGCGATTACCTATTATGTTGCTGGATTGGTTCAGTATGCCGGTAAGGGATTGAAGGCAGTTGGACTACAGATTAATCCTGAGCTGGTGACAGGCTTGTTGATACCGCTTATTGCTGGTTCTGTTTGGTTCGGTTTGCGAAGAGTGCACCAGAAAATGCAGCATTGATGGATGACGGTAGTAGCGTAGAGCGGGCTTAGGCTCGCTTTTTTCTTATTTTGAATTCGTTCACGAGTGTTCACGCCAGATCTTGATGACGCCGGTCAGATGTTTAACGTTGCGCATCAATCTCGCCAAGTGAGTACGACTTTCAATTTGAATTGTGAAATGAATATTGGTCATGTCGTTGGCTTGGCCATCTTCCATGCTGACGTGGCTGATATTTACATCTGATTCGCCGATTTCAGCAGCAATACGGGCGAGGGCGCCGCGCTGGTTGCTGACCATCACCGTGATACGGCAATCAAAGCGACGGTTGAGATCTTCACCCCAACTCACGTCGATCCAACGATCCGGCTCTTTGACTTGCATGCGTCTGGCGTTGCTACAGTCGTCTCTATGCACAATCAAACCCTGGTCGCGTTTAAGTTGACCGATAACGCTATCACCTGGAATTGCAAGGCAGCATGGAGCTAGCTGAACCGAGACGCCTTCACTGCCATAAATAATGACTGGTTCGGGTTTGTTATTCAAGTCGCCATCAAAAAGTTGAAATGGGATCGACGGCGAGTCATCTTCAACCAGATCGAGAATGTGTCGCGCAACCAAGGCAGCCATGCGTTTGCCTATGCCGATATCCGTATGTATTTCTTCCAGCGAATTGGCGCTAGACTCATTAAGGAGTTTGTCGACCAAAGAATCGGGTAGTTCTGGATTGAGATGGACAGCAACCAAAGCTTGCGCGAGTAATTGTTTGCCTAACTCAACCGATTCGTTAAGATTGATCGTGCGCAAATAATGCCGGATCGCGGAGCGTGCTTTGCCCGTACGAACATAGCTTAACCAGTTTGGAGTAGGGCGCGAATTTGGTGAGGTAATGATCTCAATGATGTCGCCATTTTTTAACTCGGAACGTAAAGGCACTGGTTCGTTGTTAATCCTTGTGGCAATCGCCTGGTCACCAATATCGGTGTGGATAGTATATGCAAAATCCAATGCGGTCGCGCCTCTGGGCAGAGCGATAATTTTTGACTTCGGCGTGAAAACATACACAGAATCTGGAAACAGATCAATCTTGACGTGCTCAAGAAACTCCGCCGAATCGCCGGTTTGTTTTTGGATATCGAGCAGGGATTGTAACCAGGCATGCGTGCGTTGCTGTAAATCGGTCAGCGACCCTTCTTCATTCTTGTAGAGCCAATGTGCTGCCACGCCAGATTCTGCTACGTGGTGCATGTCTTGCGTGCGTATCTGAAATTCTACTGGCGTACCATACGGACCAATTAAAGTTGTATGCAGCGATTGATAGCCATTGGATTTGGGAATGGCAATGTAGTCCTTGAATTTTCCTGGCATAGGCTTATACAAGGCGTGCAAAGTGCCAAGTGCAAAATAGCTATTTTGAAGATTCTCAACGACTACGCGAAAGCCATACACGTCTAACACTTGCGAGAAGCTCAGTTGCTTGTCGCGCATTTTGCAATAGATACCGTATAGTGTTTTTTCGCGGCCAAATACCTGCGCATTTATGCCCGCATCAGTCAGCGCAGCAGTAACATTTTGCATGATCTTGTTGACCACTTCACGGCGGTTTCCTCGGGCAGCTTTCACAGCTTTTGCCAGTGTCCGGTAGCGCATAGGATAAGTGTGCGCAAACGCCAGGTCCTGCAATTCGCGGTAAATATTATTCAAGCCCAGCCGGTGCGCGATAGGCACGTAAACTTCCATCGTCTCGCTGGAAATACGGCGCTGTTTTTCTGGAGACATTGCACCTAAGGTGCGCATATTGTGCAAACGATCCGCGAGCTTGATTAAGATGACGCGGACATCACGTGCCATCGCCAATAACATTTTGCGAAAATTTTCAGCCTGCGCTTCGACGTGGCTCTGAAATTCTATTTTTTCCAGTTTGGATAAGCCGTCAACCATGGAAGCAACGGGTGCGCCAAAACGTTCTATCAGTTCTTCCTTGGTGACATCCTGATCTTCCATCAGGTCATGCAAGAGTGCGGCCATAATGGCTTGCACATCGAGCTTCCATTCCGCGCAAATTTCTGCAACGGCGATAGGATGAGAGATGTAGGGTTCGCCGGATTTACGAACTTGACCAAGATGCATTTCATCGGAGAATCGATACGCATCTTTGACCAACTTGAGGTCACTGGCAGAAAGGTAATCGGAAAGTGTAGTGGTCAGATCCGTGATGGAGGCGACGCTAATGACTGGCGGTGTCGGAGGTGTTTCTTTAGCGGAGTGTGTTGCGAAGGACTTCTTTTTTTGAGCCGCAGTCGGGCGTAAAACTGGTTTCTCAGAATTGGTGGGGAGAGCAGAATGGTTGTTGGTAAGATTCATTCTGTCTGGTCCCCAGCCGTTTCACGGTGTAGCGCTGCGCAGAATTAAAACGGAACTTTTTTCAGCATTTCAATACCGATTTTGCCTTCAGCAATTTCACGTAATGCAATGACTGTTGGTTTATCCTTGGCGTCCACCTTTGGTGTATGGCCTTGTAACAGCTGACGCGCGCGGTAAGTAGCGCACAAAGTCAGTTGAAAACGATTTGGAATGTGTTTTAAAGCGTCTTCGATAGTAATACGTGCCATTTTATTTCCTTAAGTTGTAGGGTTAGCATGGATGCCCAAAAGGGCAAACAGCGCTGCATTGCGCATTGCTTGCTGCGCAAGTCGGCAGCGGGTGGCTTTAACGATAGCGTTCAATTCTGACAATGCTATCGCAAACTCTTGATTAATAATAACATATTCGAACTCAGGAGCGTGTGCGATTTCACCTCCAGCAGCAAGAATTCGCCTAGTAATGACGTGCGGTTCATCTTGTCCGCGCTTTTTCAAGCGATCTTCAAGCGCCTGGATTGAGGGCGGAAGTATAAATATTCCAACTGCGTTCGGGAAACGCTTTTTAACTTGTTGCACTCCTTGCCAGTCAATTTCCAGCAAAATATCAGTACCTGCTTGCATTTGTTGTTCAATTAGAATTCTGGACGTGCCGTAGTAATTGCCATGTACTTCGGCAGATTCCAAAAATTCACCTTGTGCTTTACGCAATAAAAAATCCTCAACTGTCGTGAAGTGATATTCACGGCCAGAAATTTCTCCCGGGCGCGGTGGTCTGGTCGTGAAAGAGACCGACAATTTAATGTCAGGTTCTAGCTGGAGAAGGGCATTGACTAAAGTTGATTTGCCAGCACCGGAGGGCGCAGCAACCATAAACAGACTGCCAGCGGTAAATGTTGTGGTTCGCATAATTCTTCTCTAGTCGAAACTTACAATTCTTTGATGAAAAAGGAAGTGCTGACAAATTTCACATAAACTTGGTAATTAGTGCACGCATTACATTTAGGACTTACGAAAAATTGCCCCAGCGTCGTTGCTCTCGCCTCGCCGTACTAACGTACTGTCTTCGTCGGAGCGCCTAGCTGGAACAATTTTGCGAAAGTCCTAACATTAAAGCATGCTCAACGAAGTATATTTTAAATGTTGCCTCTATTCAAGATTTTGTACTTGCTCGCGCATTTGTTCTATGAGTAATTTCAATTCCATCGATGCATCGGCTAATTCTTTAATGGCCGCCTTCGATCCCAATGTATTTGCCTCGCGATTTAACTCTTGCATCATAAAATCAAGACGCTTTCCAACTTGCCCACCTTTTTTCAGGATATGACGGGTTTCCGTCAGGTGTGCGGACAAACGCCCAAGTTCTTCTGTAACATCAATACGTATTCCGTACATGGTGACTTCTTGCCGAATCCTGTCTAGCGCTTCATCGTGGGTAATTGTCTGGGCGGCGTTTGCATTAGTTTTTTGCATCGCCAACCCAAGCGCTTCTTCCAGTCTAGCCGTGGCTTTTTGTTGAAATTGCTGCACAACCAATGGCAACATCGGCGTAATTCGTTGAACGATGGCTTCCATCGCGCTAATACGACTGGATAATTCTAATTCTAAAGCCGCGCCTTCACGCTCCCGGCTGTTGATGAAGGCGTCTAAGGTCGCGTTGATCGTTGTGCTAATTGTGGCTTGTAGTGAATCGGCATTGATTTCGGATTCTTCAATCACGCCAGGCCAGCGCAGGATTTCATTGCTACTTAATGGCGCGGCAGACGGAAACTGTTGACTGATCTCAGTCTGGAATTGCGCGATTTGCGCTAGAGTTACGGCGTTGAGCGCTTTGCTATTTGCATTGCTGGTTTTTTTGCCAAAGCTAAAGCGACATTCCACCTTACCTCTAAAAAGTTTGCGTGCAATTGCATCTCTAAAAAGCGGCTCTATTGATCGAAAATCATCATTGATGCGAAATTGAAGATCGAGAAAACGAGAATTGACACTCTTGATTTCTGTCGTTATTGTACCGGCATCAGTTTCTACTGTGCTGGTGGCAAAGCCAGTCATGCTATAAATGCTCAATGGTTTTCCTTGGTATGCTGTTACGATAGTCGAAATTAATAAGTTTAATAAAAAGAGATGTTAAAGCGATATTAATTCACTTTGTCGCCGATGAATGCGATGAGGTGTGTCTTTACAAACTCTCAAATAATCAACACAATCTATCTATACAGATGGATATAGGATGATATGGCCGCACAAAATAACGCACCTTTGCCTGATGGCTTAGAAATTTCTGGATACCGTATTGTAAAGAAAATTGCATCCGGTGGGTTTAGTATTGTTTATCTGGCTTCGGACGAAGACGGAAACGCTGTTGCGATTAAAGAATATTTGCCTAGTTCTCTGGCGTTGCGTCAGCAGGGTGAATTGGTGCCTTCGATTTCTTCTGAAAATTTGCCGGTTTATCGTATTGGCTTAAAGTGTTTTTTTGAAGAAGGGCGGGCGCTAGCGCGGATTGCTCATCCGAACGTAGTCAGCGTTATTAATTTTTTTCGTGCCAATGAAACCGTTTATATGGTGATGGCGTACGAGTCTGGACGATCGTTGCAAGAACATATTTTACGTCGGCGCGATAAAGGCGAAAAGCCTTTGGTTTCTGAACGCTTCATTCGCAGAATGTTCAGTCAGGTGATGAACGGCTTACGTGAAGTGCACACGAATAAATTGCTGCATCTGGATTTAAAGCCTGCCAACATTTATTTGCGACTCGATGGCACGCCAATTCTTCTCGATTTTGGCGCCGCGCGCCAAACCTTAAAAACAGATTTGCCGAAACTTTATCCTATGTACACACCTGGCTTCGCCGCCCCGGAATTGTATTTGAAGAATGGAAACCTTGGTCCGTGGACTGATATCTACAGTATTGGCGCCTCGATTTTTGCCTGCATGGTAGGGGCACCGCCTCAGCCCTCAGATCAGCGTAAAACCATGGATAAGATGGAAAATCATTTCCGCAAACTGGAAGGTTTATATTCACCTGATTTGATTGAGGTTGTGCGTTGGTGTTTGAAAATGGACCCGCTAGAGCGGCCGCAAAGCGTTTTTGCCGTGCAAAAGGCCTTGTCGACTAAAGTTCAGCCACAAAAGGAATTAACTTTTGTTGAAAAAGTCACACAAAAATTGAATACTTTACTTGCATTTCGTTTGAAGAAGCGTGGGCAAAAAGATCATACGACCATACAGGAAAACACTCATATATAAAGTGCAGTGAAATTTCATTATCGTTGCACTGTTTTTTATTGAAATAACATATTTAATGCGATTCTCAGTTTATCAAGAAAGTCATATCGGTGGCCGCAAGGTCAATCAAGATCGTATGGGGTATAGCTTTACCCGGGATACGATTTTGCTGTTACTTGCCGACGGCATGGGCGGACATATACTCGGCGATATGGCCGCAGCTATCGCTATGCAAACAATCGGAAATTTGTTTCAAAAACAAGCGTTACCAATGATAGGACGCCCAGAGCGGTTTTTGGAAGATAGCTTTTTGGCGGCGCATAACGAGATTCATCGTTATCGCATCACGAATAATCTGCCAGAGACGCCGCGCACCACCATCGTTGCCTGCCTGATCCAAAATGGCAATGCGTATTGGGCACATTGTGGCGATTCTCGTTTGTACTGGATGCGTCAGGGCCAGGTTTTATTGCGCACTAAAGACCACTCGCGCTTAGAAACCTTGATCGCACAAGGGAAAGTCGATCCTTCCGAACGCCATACTCACCCGGATAGAAATAAGCTGTTCAATTGCCTGGGCGCGCCGAATGCACCCATTGTTGAATTATCTCGCAGGGTATCATTGCAGGCAGGTGATTTGATCTTGTTATGTTCCGATGGTCTCTGGGGCGTTTTGCCTGATCATATGCTGGCGCAAAGTTTGCACGAGCACACGATAGTGCGCGCTATCCCGGAGTTAATTCATTCCGCCATCGACATCGCGGGCAAGAATAGCGATAACGTCACTGCGCTTGCCATGATGTGGGAAGGCGAAGACAGGCTCGAGGATACAACCATTATCTCAACCGATACCTTACCTATCGGTTCTATTACCACTACGATCCAGGCTCCGTATTCAGCAGATACAGAGGCGATGGAAAGTGATGTGTTTAACGATGCTGAAATTGAAAAAGCCATCGATGAAATCCGTAATGCCATCCATAAATCATCTCGCATCACTAGCAAAAACTAACAAGCAAAATTAATGACTATGTCCCAATTTCTCCGCCCCAGCGGGCGTGTTGCAGATGCTCTGCGCCCTGTCGCAATCAATCGTGATTTCACTAAACATGCAGAAGGTTCAGTGTTAATTGAATTTGGTGATACAAAAGTCATTTGTACCGCCAGTATTGAAGATAAAGTTCCTGGTTTTCTAAAGGGTAAAGGGCAGGGCTGGTTGACCGCCGAATATGGTATGTTGCCACGCTCTACGCATACCCGGATGGATAGAGAAGCGGCTAAGGGAAAACAGTCTGGCCGTACCCAGGAAATCCAAAGATTGATCGGTCGCTCTTTGCGTGCCGCCTTCGATTTGGACGCGTTCGGTGAGCGGACTTTGCATATCGATTGCGATGTTATTCAGGCCGATGGCGGGACGCGAACCGCGGCCATTTCTGGCGCAATGGTGGCTGCATACGATGCGTTTTCAAAATTGCTTGAGCGCGGCGTAATTTCCAAAATCCCACTGAAACACTTTGTCGCAGCCATTTCTGTCGGAGTCTATCAAGGTTCTCCAGTGCTTGATTTGGATTATCTGGAAGATTCCAACTGCGATACTGATATGAATGTCGTGATGACAGAAACCGGGCACTTTATCGAAGTGCAAGGCACAGCAGAAGGTGTTGCATTTGATCGGGCGACACTAAATTCTTTGCTGGAGCTAGCGTCAACTGGTATTGCTGATCTCATCGTTATGCAAAAACAAGTGTTAGGTTTGCCAATAGTATGATGCGGAAAATTGTATTGGCTTCAAACAATCAAGGAAAATTAAGAGAGTTTAGCCAAATTTTGGCGCCGTTAAATATTAGCTTGCATGTGCAATCAGAATTTAATGTGCCCGAGGCGGATGAGCCCTTTTTGACCTTTGTTGAAAATGCCCTGGCGAAAGCACGGCACGCTTCTCGTTTGACAGGTTTGCCCGCCTTGGCCGATGATTCCGGTCTGTGCGTCAACGCACTTCAGGGAGCGCCGGGCGTGCTCTCTGCACGATATGCCGGTGAGCCAAAATCGGATAACAGAAATAATCAGGAATTGATTGCCAATCTCGAAGAGTTGCAAGATCGATCCGCGTATTATTACTGTGTCCTGGTGTACGTACGCTCTGAATCTGATCCTCAGCCTATCATCGCCGATGGCCGCTGGATGGGTGAGATCGTAGCTATACCGCGCGGTGAGCATGGATTCGGATACGATCCGCATTTCTGGATAGCTTCGCAGGGAAAAACCGCGGCCGAATTATCGCCTGAGTTGAAAAATAGGTTGTCGCACCGTGGTCAAGCGTTACGTTCTTTGCTAGAGAAATTATGATCATTCCGATTAAGCCAGTGACAAGCTTTGAAAAAGCTGGCGCTAACCCCTCGCTTTCTGAAATTCCGCAACAGGTCGCCGAACATTATCTCAGGCCAGGGAGCTTAAATTTAAGCACTTTGCCGCCACTGTCTTTGTATATACATTTTCCCTGGTGTGTCAGGAAATGCCCTTATTGCGATTTCAATTCGCATGAAGTAAAAACGAGTTTTGACGAAGACCTGTATTTGTCTGCATTGCGCGCCGATCTTGAGGCAGCTCTCCCTCTAGTATGGGGGCGTAAAATTTATACGATTTTTATTGGCGGCGGTACGCCTAGTTTAATGTCGGCTGCGGGTCTAGATCGATTACTGTCTGATGTCAGGACTTTACTGCCGATTGATGGAAATGCTGAAATCACCATGGAAGCGAATCCCGGCACTTTTGAGACTGAGAAATTTCGCTCATATCATGCTAGCGGCGTCAATCGCCTCTCGATAGGCATACAAAGTTTTAATTCGCAGCATCTTCAGGCGCTAGGGCGTATTCATGATGGAGATGAGGCATCAAGAGCGATTGATATCGCGCAAAAATATTTTGACAATATTAATCTTGACCTGATGTTTGCTTTGCCGGGCCAAACCCTCGAAGAAGCTAAGCGCGATGTTGATACCGCCATTCAATTCGCGCCGCAGCATCTGTCTTTGTATCATTTGACGCTGGAGCCAAACACCTATTTTGCGAAATATCCACCAGTTATTCCTGACGATGATCTGAGCGCAGAAATGCAAGATGAAATTCAATCGCGGATGTTGCAGGCAGAATATGGCAATTATGAAGTTTCCGCCTATGCCAAACGCGGGCGTGAAGCGCGACACAATTTGAACTATTGGAATTTTGGCGATTATCTTGGTATCGGTGCCGGCGCACATTCCAAATTATCATTTCCACACCGCATCATTCGTCAGGCTCGTTACAAGCAGCCAAAGACCTATATGGAAGAGAGTTTGCGCGGTTCCGCAGTTCAAGAGTCGATAGAAATCCCCCGAAATGAAATTGGCTTTGAATTTATGCTCAATGCCTTACGTCTGAATCAAGGTTTTGAGGTTAATCTTTTTAACGATAGGACCGGGTTATTGCTCAGTTCATTGGAAAAACCACTCGACATTGCAGAGAAAAAGGGATTGATTGAAAGAGACCATAAAATAATCCGTCCGACAATTTTGGGACGACGATTTTTAAATGATTTGCAGCAATTGTTTCTCGCGAACGAGTGAATAATTTGCCACTGTGGCGCCTGTTTATTTGCATAGAACAGAACTACAATGCTTCTTAATTTCGGAAAAAGCTATTTCGTTGTTGGGTGAAAACCAAGTACTGTGAATGAGTAGTCAATATGGTTGAAATACGATGATGACACTTGAGCTCCCCTTGCTTCCTGTCGCCTCATTTATGCCAGTTGCAAATCTTATGCAACACCTTGTAGGCGTCATGCCGAGTTTTGCAGGCGCATCAGATAAAGGGCCCGTGTGTTTACTTCAGTATCTTAACGAGTTAGCATTTTTTGAAGAATTTGCATCAGGTGATTTTTTTATACCGCTTGGTGATCCGAATTTCTTCCCGGATGAAGTTGATGCGCGGGTGGTGCAAAGAATTGTTCTATGCGTCGATGCAAAAAAATGCAACGATACCGCTGCGAATATCAATCTCGCGAGACTCGCAAAGCATGGGTTTCGAATTCTGATTGATGATGTACCCGCTGAAAATTCTGCTATTTGGCAAGGCACCAAATCTGTTTCTATCGATTGCCATACTGGTATTCCCGCTTCTTCCAAAATCCTCCTGTCACAACATGATGGTGGCTTGCATATGGCAAAGAATATTTCTAGCGCCGCCATTTTACAAGAGGCTGTTGAAGCAGGATTTCAGTTATTTTCTGGCGACTATCCTTTGCTTCCGCTGCAACACAATCGATCGAACGATGCGACCGTGCGGATACGTCTGCTTAAGTTGCTTGGATTGGTGTCGCATGATGCTGAATCGCGCGAGTTAGAGGATTTGTTTAAGCAAGACACGAGTTTGTCTTTTATGTTGTTTAAGCTGGTTAGTTCCGCGGCTTTTGCGCAAACCGTTAAAGTGTCCAGTTTTGCGCAGGCAATTAACTTACTTGGACGACGTCAGTTACAGCGCTGGTTGCAACTTTTACTTTATGCGCGTCAGCGAGAAAGTGGTTCTGCACTCAATCCATTGATGTTACGCGCAGCATTCCGCGCAAAATTAATGGAAACAATATGCCGGGAACAGGGGGGCAATCGAGAACAACAGGATTGTGCCTATATGGTGGGAATGTTTTCACTGCTGGATAAATTGTTTGGTAGTCCTTTGGAGGAAATATTACGTCCACTTAATCTGATGGACGACGTGCTTGACGCACTACTAAATAAATCTGGAAGCTTCGGTGAACAATTACGTATGGTCGAGTTGGCAGATTGTCAAAATACTGGCGAATTAGAGTTAGTTTTAATTTCAATGAATATCCCAAGCTCAACTTTCTATGAATGCATGATCAAGACTTACGCTTGGATTAATCAGCTTTGCCAGGAAATGTAAGTATCAGGTTTTTGAAGGTCAAAATGAAAAACATTAACTTCGTATAAACACGGTAATGCTATTTTCCATGGCTTGTCATCAAATTGTAAGTATTGTTTTATCCTGTGTTAGATGCGATCTTAAAATTATTCACATGAATTTATCTGATTTCTATTTTAATTCTTAAATTTATGGGTATAATAGCGGGCTTGAAGAGGTGCTTGTGTATTTGTAAGTTCCCCTTTTATCTGTTGTACCTGGTACGGAAGTGTGGCCGAGCGGTTGAAGGCACTAGTCTTGAAAACTAGCGAGGATGAGAGTCCTTCGTGAGTTCGAATCTCACCGCTTCCGCCAATTTTTGCCTTAGTTTTTCATAGGCACTCATCTGCGGTTCATTCCAAATTTTTTCTTATTTTGAACTTCTTGCGATTTATATCGCCAAGACGGTTTAACTCTATTCATTTTTTCGGCCAAAGTACTCTTCATGCCAGAATTATCTTTTCCGCGTTTAAAAAAACTCTTTAAGTTAACTTTTTCTAGCGTTTTCCTTTTGACTGCGTGTACCAGTGTCGCTCCGCCAGTTCAAGTTCCAGTTGTGATAGCGCCGCAAATTGTTGTGCCAGTTGCCAAAATTTTGAAACCAGTTCGAATTGGGCTGGCCTTGGGTGGCGGTGCTGCCCGTGGTTTTGCGCATATTGGTGTGATAAAGGCTTTGGAGTCACAGGGAATTATTGCGGACGTGATCGTTGGTACCAGTGCCGGTAGTGTCGTCGGTGCTATGTATGCGGCAGGGAATAATGGATTTGCTTTGCAGAAAATGGCGTTGGAAATGGATGAGGCCACGATCTCGGATTGGTCGTTACCATTTTTTGCAAAATCCAGTGGCGTATTAAAAGGTGAGGCACTGCAATTTTATGTGAATAAAATGGTATTGCAAGTGCCAATTGAAAAACTGAAAAAGCCATTTGGTGCAGTTGCAACGGATTTGAATTCTGGTTTGCCGATGCTGTTTCAAAGAGGGAATACTGGCTTGGCGGTAAGGGCATCATCTGCGGTGCCGGGATTGTTTCAGCCAGTAAGAATTAATGAACATCTGTATGTTGATGGTGGTTTAGTTTCACCTGTGCCCGTGAGGTTTGTACGGGAGATGGGAGCTGATCTGGTCATCGCTGTAAATATTTCAACTCAGCCAGAGGTGCAGGCTGCTTCAAGTTCACTTGAGGTGCTCATGCAAACCTTTACTATTATGGGGCAGAGTTTAAATTATTTTGAATTGAAAACCGCTGACATAGTTATAAAGCCAGATTTGCCGGGAATGAAGGGAAGTGATTTTGCTGGGCGAAATCTCGCTATCCTTGCCGGAGAACGCGCTGCGATGGCAATCATGCCTGAGCTCAAACAAAAAATTCGTGGTTTGCAAGAGCGTTAATCAAAAAGCTTAATTCACCGTTTTTAGTGTTGCTTGAATAGCAGGTGCAGTTTTTTGCTCTTCATTGATTCTTCGCGCTCCATTAAAACGCTTTTTCCAATAGCTGATGTCCATACTTTCTATGCGTACCTGTCCACCAGCGGAAGGTGAGTGTATGAATTTATTGTCACCTAAATAAATTCCGACATGCGAAAACCCCCTGCGCAGCGTATTGTAAAAAACCAAATCACCCGGTTTCAAATCCTTGGTCTGGATATTTTCGCCAACTTTACTTATTTCATTTGAAGTTCTGGGAAGTTCAGCGCCTACTGCGTCCTTAAAGACGTATCGCACAAATCCACTGCAATCCAAACCATTTTCTGGGGTGCTTCCGCCACGCTTGTAGCGTATGCCTAGCATGTCCATTGCTTTTACGGTCAAATCTGAGGCGCGGTCACGTAATTCTTGAAGTTTGATCAGAGCGGCTGATGGCTCTGGGGCGGGATTTTCTGCGGCTCTACACTGATTGCTGATCGCGGCCTGAAGCAAAATTATCGTAAAGATAAATTTAATAT
>JAZJYB010000187.1:0-4989 GCA_040390685.1 Pseudomonadota bacterium
TAAGCTCTTCGTCGCCTCGGATGAGAATACACAGGAATTTTTTGTCGGCAATTTAAAGTTTGTCGACAGCGTTTTTATTTCACTTGCTTACCATCGGCATCGATGACAGCTTCGCCATCTTCCTTATTAAACGCGGCCTTTTGTGACAAAGACAAAATGTCGAGGACCAGTTCTGAAGGACGGCACAGGCGTACCCCGATTTCGGTCACTACCAAAGGGCGGTTGATCAAGATAGGTGTGGCGACCATGGCAGCCAGCAAAGCATCGTCCGACAGGCTCATGTCATCCAATCCCAATTCAGCAAAAGGCGTGCCTTTTTCACGGATGGCGTCGCGTACGCTGAGGCCAGCTTTGCTTATCATCTCGCGTAGTACGTCTTGCGTAGGTGGCGTTTTTAGATAGTCAACGATGATGGGTTCGACGCCGGTATTGCGGATCAAGGCAAGCGTGTTGCGTGAAGTGCCACAGGCGGGATTATGGTAGATGGTAATAGTCATATAAATATTTTATTTAATTAGTTGAAGAATCGGCAAAATCGCTAGGAGGAACTGTGCCAGCGACTGTCGCGCCTTTTGGTGTGGCCGGATACATCCAGCAAAAAAGCAAAGTGGCTGCGCTCGCGCCAGCCAATTGCGCCAGGATGTAAGCTGGCGTATCTATTAGCCGAATTCCGCCAAAAGTATTCGTTACGCTACGGGCCAAGGTAACCGCCGGATTGGCAAATGAAGACGAAGATGTAAACCAGTACCCCGCCGTGATATACGCAGCAACCGCAAATGGCGTCGCGGCAGGACGACTGCGCGAACAGCCGATGATCACCGCCAGTAAGCCAAAGGTGGCGACAAACTCGCCCCACCACTGCGCGACACCGGTGCGGATATGTTCAGAAGCAAAAAACAAGGGCTCGCCAAACATCATATGCGCTATCGCAACACCGGCAAAAGCGCCGATGAATTGCACGGCAATATACGGCACGACTTCTGCTGCCGGCATATTTTTTTGCCAGGCTTCCGATAAGGTCACGACCGGATTAAAGTGCGCGCCGGAAAGTGTGCCAAACATCAAGATCAATGAAACCAAACCAGCACCAGTGGCGATGGCATTGGCCAGCAAGGCGATTGCGACGTTCCCGCCTGCCAAGCGTTCTGCCATGATGCCAGAACCCACTACAATCGCGAGTAAAAATGTTGTGCCCAGGCCTTCAGCCACTAAGCGTCGTGAGCGTGTCATAGCGATGTCGCTCCTATAGTCTTCATTTTTTTCCGAATTGGAGAAGGTGTGCATGGATTGCCGCCACAACAGCTATCGGTTAGAAAAGCCATGAGCTCATTCATGGTCTGGAAGTTGACAGCGTAAATAATGAAACGACCGTCTTGTTTAGGAATGACCAAGCCGGCATGGGTCAATTCCTTGAGATGAAAAGATAGGGACGAGGGCGGAATAGCCAACTGCTCAGCGATCTTGCTTGCCGCTAAGCCTTCTGGCCCTATGCGGACCAGCAAACGGAATACACCCAGCCGTGATTCTTGCGCCAAGGCGGCAAGGGCTGAAATTACGGTTTTAGTTTCCATATGAAATTTCATAGGTTTGCAATTCGATGATTCTATAATAGTCGAATTATGAAATCAACGAATATTTCACATTCTTAAGATTATTGAGCATGCGAATAGTGCGTTTGTGTTCTGGCAAAATTAATGCGGCACCCATTGCAAAGGCTTGCCGGAAGCATCCGCGACCATAGTCATTTCTTTGTAAATGCGCGCCTGTATGCTGTCAGGTAAGCGCACCAGATCAACGGTATTCACCAGATAATCGCCATTCATGAAACCCCAAGTAAAAAACTTCAATACGGCGATGGTTTTTTCAACGTTGATGGCGTTGCGACCTAAGATCACAAAAGTCCCCATGGTAATTGGCCAGCTGTTTGCTCCGGGTCTGTTAGTCAACATTTCTTCGAAGCTTCCGCTGGTTTTCCAGCCGCTATTATTTAATGCAGATTCAAATGCCGAAGCCGATGGCGGCACAAATTTCCCATCACTATTCTTCACCACCGCATAATTTAATTTGTCTTTTAAGACGTAGTTGTAGTCGATGTAGCTGATGGAATATGCGGTACTTTCAACGCCGGAGGAGATGGCGCTACTTCCTTTCACTTGAAGTAGATCTGTGTGCCACTTGATTGTAAAATTTTTGCCGAAACTGGTCTTCCATGCCGGGCTGACTTTACTTAGGTAATCGGTAAAATTATAAGTAGTGCCCGAGCCATCCTGACGCACGATGACGACAATTTTTTTGTGCGGCAGACGCAGGCCGGGATTGTGTTTGGCGATAGCCGCTTCGTCCCAAAAAATGATACGTCTTGCGAAGATCTCGGCCAAAGTGTCGCCGTCTAATTTCAGCTCGCCCATTTTAATATTCGGAAGATTCACTACCGGCACCACACCGGAAATTGCCGAGGGAAACTGGATCAACTTTTCATGCTTCAAATCCGCTACCGACATTGCAACATCACTGGCGCCAAAATCGACACTACGCGCTTTAATCTGCTTGATCCCTGCGGAAGATCCTACCGCCTGGTATTCAAGTGTCAGGCCTGTTTTCTTGTTGTATGCCTCCGCCCATTTGTTATACAAAGGCGCGGCGGCAGACGAGCCTGCGCCAGTTGTATTTGCGGCTTGCGCGAAAGTGGAAAAAATAGCAGAAAAAATAAAACTGAATAGTACAAAACAAAGAAAACGCGTCATCGATTTACTCTTGGAGGTGCGGATGGTTGTGGAATTTTTGATGCATGGCCTGATTTCATGGGGCATGAAATCTAGTAATTGCCGGGATTGTACTTAAGCAAGATGACAGCATTGTTACAGCACAGAAATTTTTTGAATTGTGATGGTTAAGATAAGGCGCAATTAAAATCATGTTTAAATTATAATCAGCGCTGTCCTCGACAAACTACAAATCCCCATGAGCCAACAAAGCCAGTTTTCCCTCCTTCGTCAGCGTCGCTTCGCACCATTTTTCTGGACGCAATTTCTTGGCGCATTTAATGACAATGTATTCAAGATTGCCTTGGTTACCATCCTCACTTACGATGCAATTCACTGGACTACACTCGATGTAGGGATGTTGAACCAGCTCATTCCGGGTTTGTTTATTTTGCCATTTTTACTTTTTTCGGCGACCTCTGGCCAGTTGGCCGATAAGTTTGAAAAAGCCGGCATGGCGCGCACTATCAAACTGCTAGAAATCATCATCATGATCATCGCCGCCACCGGATGGATGATGCATGAGCTCTGGTTGCTGTTGGCTGCCGTTGCGGGAATGGGCATCCATTCGACTTTATTTGGGCCGGTGAAATATGCCTATTTGCCGCAACATCTGCATCAGGATGAGCTGGTCGGCGGCAATGGCGTGGTGGAGGCAGGTACTTTTGTCGGGATCTTGTTAGGTGAAATACTTGGCGCCATCCTGGTAGTACACAAGCCTTGGGGCATAGAATTGGTCGCCGGCGGCACTATCGCTATTGCGGTGATCGGTTGGCTCGCCAGTTTGCGTATTCCTTATTCGCCAGCATCGGAACCGGAATTAAAAATCACTTGGAATATTTTTGCTGAAACCTTTAGAAATATCAGTTTTAGCAAGCAGAATCGACCGGTATTTTTATCGCTGTTGGGTAATTCCTGGTTCTGGTTTTACGGCGCTATCGTCCTTGCCAATATGCCTTTGTACGCCAAAGATTATCTGCATGGCGATCATAGCGTCTTCGTCTTGTTGTTGACGGTATTCTCCTTTGGCATCGGTGCCGGTTCACTTTTGTGCGAACGACTTTCTGGCCACAAAATAGAAATTGGCCTGGTGCCATTTGGCTCTATCGGTTTATCCGTATTCGGTTTTGACCTGTATCTGGCTAGTCTGACTTACAGCAACACCGCACTGGTCGATATGATGGGTTTCATGAACCAGGCAGGCGCGCTACGCATCTTGTTTGACGTGATCATGATCGGTGTCTTTGGCGGTCTATTTGTCGTGCCTTTATTCGCAGTGATACAAACGCGCTGCGATCCGAAACATCTCTCGCGTACGATAGCCGGCATGAATATCATGAACGCGCTTTTTATGGTCATCGCATCCTTATGTGGCATGTTGATGCTGCGATCTGGTTTCAGCATTCCGCAAATATTCATGGCGACCGCCATCTTGAATGCCATTGTCGCGACTTACATCTTCAGCCTGGTGCCAGAGTTCCTGATGCGTTTTATCGCTTGGTTGCTGATCCACACTGTGCACAGAGTCAAGGGTGTGAATACCGAAAGCTTGCCGGAGGAGGGCGCGGCTGTCCTGGTCTGCAACCACGTCAGTTATATGGATGCGATCGTGATCATGGCGTATAGCCCGAGGCCGATTCGTTTTGTGATGGACCATCGTATCTTCCAGATTCCATTTTTGTCCTGGGTCTTCAGAACTGCCAAAGCCATTCCGATTGCGCCAGCCAAGGAAGACCCGTGGACCATGGAAAAATCGTATATAGACATTGCCAAGGCGCTGCACGATGGCGAACTGGTCTGTATTTTTCCGGAAGGGAAGCTCACCGCCACTGGTGATATGAATGACTTCAAGGGCGGCATCATGAAAATATTGGAACGCTCGCCAGTACCAGTATTCCCTATGGCATTGCGCGGTCTATGGGGGAGTTTTTTAAGCCGTGACAAAGGTAATTCCTTTGGCCGTTCGTTCCGCCGCGGGTCATTTTCCAAATTGGAATTAGTGGTCGGCGAATCACTACAACCATCCGCAGTGACTCCTTTGGTCTTGCAAGAAAAAGTGAAAGCCTTACGCGGCGATTGGAAATAAAATGAGCACTCCCACTGGCAAATATCGTCGCCACCTAGTCTGTTGTGCAGGCGTTTTTCTAAGCTCTCTCCTGAGCGTATCTTCAACGCAGGCCGCCAGTGTCAGTCAATTTTCTCCGCAGGGCGAAGTCACCCAGATCCG
>JAZJYB010000188.1:0-344 GCA_040390685.1 Pseudomonadota bacterium
TTTTGTGTTTTGAACGGAAGGTGACTTAATTTATGTCCATACAGTACAACGTTTGGAGAAAGCGGTTTTGATGTTTCACCGTCAGATCGCGAGAAACTATAAAAAGAAGAGTTAGCATAGATAGTTATTAGTCGATTTTCAGAAACGATCATATTTTCAAATGGTTTACTGCAATCAGACATCTGTTCATCAGCCTCATAAAAATTTTGCACTTTAAAAATATCAAAAGAAAAAGTGAACCATAAGTTAGTGCTTGACAGTTCTACAGCTAAATCATTTGATGCTGATTTCGTAGCCCTTACAAAGATTGATTTTTACACCTTCATAACCGAAGGTACAAAATC
>JAZJYB010000188.1:354-22659 GCA_040390685.1 Pseudomonadota bacterium
TGGATATTAATAATTGACAAGAGGAAGGATAATTATTGATCAAGAATTTGTTTATCTATACCTTGCTTTAAAAAACCCTGAAAAACAGTGGAATAAAGAAATTTTTCTTTTGTTAGAGATAAAAAACAACGCGATGAGACACTCAACTTCCCGTTGAGGATTTGTACGGTAATGTTTTCTGGTTGTTTTATCTTTTTATTCGCATCAAAATACTCTGATGCTTTTTCATATTTCCATGTTCCTGACAATTCGTCAGCATAAACATGAGTAAATGAAACCACCACCAGCAATATAGCGAGGTATTTTTGTATTTGCATTGGAATTCCTTTTAGTGAGTAGAATCGTAAACGTTATTTCTAAATATCTTCATTTCGGCTTTTCTTCTTTTTACAAGGCCAGATGTTCCGCCATTGGTTATATCCGCAAATTCATCGCAACATCCGGCATAATCTTTAGTATTTAGTTTTGAAACCAATTTTGGGAATTTGCTAAATGACCCCGTGTTAAATGCCAAACTCACTAATGCGTCATATTCATGCTGGTATAAAGGAACTAGAACAAGCGTCCTAATTGCTTTCGTTGTGATAAGGCGAATGTCTGTCATTAGTAACTTTTCGGCTTCTTCTTTATTAACTCCATTTTTGAATCCATCAAACTCATCATCCTTCTCTTTGGCAAGTAATTCGCAGCTCTTTTTGCCAATCAGATGCCCCCAGCCGATAGTGCAATAATTTTCCGAGTCGTTATAGGGTTTCTCTCCAAAACTTTCCCATCCTTTTATAAAATCAAGACCAGCTTGCGACAAATGAAGCGAGGCAATCGGCAATCTGTCAGTGACCATAGACGTTGGCTTGATAGGAATACCTCCGCAATTGATTAATTTCAGCCGCCCTTCACGTCTGGCGACCTCAACCAGTAAATCACCATCACATGACGATTGGGTGGTAGCGTAATATCTATCCTGTTTATATTCGCTGGCGAATTCACGGACGTCGACATGCACCCAACTAGTGGCGCCGTCGTCGGCGGATTCCAGTGCTAAGGTATTTGAATGCCATCCCATTTGCGCGCCTAGTCGCTTCACAAAAATATTTTCTCTCAATTTATCTACGTCACGACCCTCACACCGTTTTACTTCCTTACCCTTCTTGAATTGAAGGTCAAGTGCATTGCCCATATGATTGATGGTTTTTCGGCCATGCAGTTTATTATCGTTCCAGCAGCGATACCCCGAGGAGACTTTGAGAAATGAATACTCAAGATTTTTATCCTTTACCTGCGTATAAAACAGTGCTGCTCGAAATGCCCAGATAAGACCGCGATGGATGCCGGGAAACTCCGTTCCGAGATATGCTTCATTTTTGGTCTTATACATCTCAACTTTCGTTGAATCGTCATAGCCATTGCCAAAACCTTTGCACTTACCACATTGACACTGCATATCTGCAAGCTTGACAGGATGCTTTTTTAAGAAATCATCTAAAGCGATCAATACAGCGCCACATACTTTTCCTGTCTCTGAAACGCCCATATAGTCTCTCTGAAACTGCTTGACCGCTATTTCCGTTTTGGGGGTGTATTCGTTCCATTTTTTTGTTGCTGAAATTGTGTTGCCAAAACCGGTTAGACGTATATTAATTTCTTCTATCAATGCCCCAGTATCGCCGAGTTTGATACACCCCGTCTGATCGCATGCGAGACTAACGCTCACCTTGGGCGTGCCATTTTCTCCGCGCTCGTCGAGCCTAATTGTTTGAATTGGAACGACATTGGTTTTGTTTTCCTGCGGCTGCACAGACCCATTGTCAGATGAAGGTTGGAGTGATAATTTAAGAATTTTTCCAACATAAATTTTATCTTCCAATTTCATATCGTTAAGCGCTGCCAAGGCTTGAGCGCTGGTGTGAAATTGCTTCGCAATTTTGTCGAGTGTGTCATGTGCTTTGATCGTATACGTCTTACGCTTATACGTCCCTGCCTCACCATGATCATTTACAAGGCTAACTTCTTCCCTAATTTTTCCGCTTAAAAGTTTAATTGAAAAATTTTCTGCCCATGGAGTCAATGTTTTTACATGCTTCATCTCATCACTGGCAAAGCGTTCAACGTGCAAGCTGAGTTCAGCCCCAATGCGAGAAATGAACGATGCTATATTTCCCTGCCCATCTGTGACGCCCTTTGAAATTATTTTTGAACCTTCTTTGATCTGATATTTTAAGCCCTCAATACTTTTTCCTAATGGGTCAAGTAATTTTACGTTGACCTTACTTGTTGTGACATCCGTATCATTTTGTTTTGATTTTTGCATATTGCGACTCTATTTAAAACGGTATTGGTTGGTAGGACATATCTATCGATTAATAAATGAATTTAAACTTGATCATAGTCATAAATCATGTCCCATTCATCATGCGATTGACCCACCAGTATTTCTAACTTTTCACCTTGTGCTGCATAAATTTGCGTTGACCGACCATGCTTATCGAGGGCACCGATGACTGCTCGCTGATCGGAAAATTTAGCGGAGTAACTAATTGTCGAAAACGGATGAAATACAAACAAATCATGAACATCCAGTCGATTACTATATTTGTCGGGTAGATTCGCGACAGGCAGTACCGGGAGTTTATAATTAACTTTTTCCGCCTTCAAAAAACTCTTCATCCCAGCTTGAACCAGAATCTTGCCCGGGCACTGCACCGTAATATTCCCGTTAGTTATCGTAATATTCGCCCCACCTGCGGTGCTCAGACTAATACTTTTCGCAGCCGCCCAATCGATGTGCGCATGGCTGCTGAGGATATTGATTTCATCTCTGGCCTGGATATTGATTACGTCGCTTTGCGCCTGGATATCTATCATGTCTTTAGCGGCGATGAGTTGTACGCCCAGATTATTCTCTCCTGGCTTGACGGCACCGGCGAGTACACCGATCGCTTGTCCTGTGTGGATGCGGAACTGGTTGCCTGTCATGAATTGCGTATCCAGCCCGCTCATGAAACTGCTGATCTCGCCATTGTTCCATTGCAGGTCTTGCCCTGCCACCATGCTGAGGCCGCCTTTGGCGGCAATCGCGATGATAGGGTCGGTGCTGTGCGGTAGTTTGTCTTCGCCTGCGGTGATGTTTTTTTCTGCTGCGTCGCTCCTTGCTGCTTCCAGCGTCTCTTGATCGAGCATGCCACTGACGGCGGTGTGCAGAGCTTTGATCGGCGCTTGTTTTTTGTCGCCTTGCGCGACACTGCTGGCGTTGGCTGCATAGCTGCCGATGTGGCTGGCGAACTGTACCGTCTGGTGAGTTTTTGCCGCATCGCTGAAGGTCTTGGCGAGCATGCTCGCTTGTTTCATCATGGCCATGCCTGGCACATTATCGCCGGCGAAGTCGCGCTGGTCGGCGCTGTGTTCGGCTTTGTAGCTGCTGATGAGTAGGCCATTACCTGCACGTATCGCGCCGTAACCGTCGGTGCGTAGTTCTGCGCCCAAGCCCCTGAAACTGCCACGATAATTGTCTGCTGTATGCAGTAAGTGGCCAAGGTTGAGTTCAGTCGCGGCTTGCGTGCTTTTGAGCTGGATGCGACCTTGATTATCGGTGTCGTCAAACACTAGCTGGTTATAGCCGTTTGCACCAAATTCTTTGCTACGGATGCCAGTGATGGCGCTGCTGTTGCGGTGCCCTGAGCTGTCGCTCGATGCGCCATGCCAGACCGGGCTCTTGCCGCCCAAAAGCGGCAACGTGCCGCCAACAAGGTTGCCTTGCGCGCTGGCAGCATGGTCGTGCGCCGCTTCAAATACGGTGACATTGGCTTCTTGGTCCGAGTTACCACCTGGTGTAGGTATCGTGCCGCCTTCGCCCTGGCCGTTGTACAGCGCTCCGAGGATGACGGGCCGGTCGATATCGCCCTCAATAAACTGCACCAACACTTCTTGCCCTATGCGCGGAAGAAACTGTACGCCCATGCCGGCGCCGGCGGAACGTTGCGCCACGCGTACCCAGCACATGGCATTCCCATCATCATGCTGGCCTTGCCAGTGGTAACGGATGCGCACCCGGCCTAAACGGTCGCAATAAATTTCATTGGCGCCGCTGGCTGTAGCTTCGCCATTGGCACCGACCACGATGGCGCTTTGGCTGCCGTGGGTGCTGGGGTTGGCATTGTGGCGCGGGTCGTTATTTTTGTGCACAGGCCGCCAGGGGATGTCGGCACGGACCGCTACAAAGTGGTTGGCGTAGCCCAGCTCTTTGGCTTGGGCTATGACTTGTGTGAGTTGCTGCTTGTCTTGTTGTTGCTGGATGCTCTGCTGGTCTTTGCTCCATACATCTTTGCTGATGTTGATGTCTGCTGATGTGGCTTGAGCCTGGTCAGCGTAGGCGTCGTTACCAGGATGGATACAGTCTTCCAGTAAAGTGGGAATAGCGCCAAACAGTTCGGCCAGCGCTTCTTGCGTGTGTTTCGGTAAGTTGTTGATGCCGATGCTGGTGACGGCGAGGACGACGTAGCTGGGATCGGGTTCACCGAGCTTTTGTAAAGGGCCTTGGCTGAGGCTGAAGCGTGTGCCTGCGCGCAAGCTGCGCACCGTGGAATGGGCTTGCCAGAGTTTGTTACGCGCTTCTGTTGCCTCCATCTGGATTTGCGCATAGCGTTGCGCTTCGGCTGCTGTGGCATAGGCGTAACTGCCGGGGGTGTCGTAGCTCTCTAACACGGGGGTGTTGTTACCACCGTATTCGTGATGGGTAGGGACACTGGAGCTGATCGCTTGCTTGGCTTTGTAGTCGGTCGTAAGTAGCGTAGTGATGGCGGCATGCAGCGTACGTTTGGCACCAAGGATTTGGATCGCATCTTGCTCTTCGCGCGAGCGGCCGCCATGGAAGCGGATGCCTGCCCCGCCTAAAGTGTTTTGGCTACTGACGTTTTCTGGCGTGGCACAGATTTCAGTGCTGTCGGCGAAGATGGCGATACGGTGGCCACTCGGGGCTTTGTCATCTTCTTCTACGCGCCAGTTCAGGCCTTCTTCGGTGAGCAGGCGTGAGATAAAATCATAATCACTTTCGCGGTATTGGGTACACAGACTGCGCTCGTGCGCCTCTTGCATGAACGGGGCGACCTCATCGCTCCAGCGCCAGGCGGCGTGGGCTGGATAATTGGTGAAGACTGATTCAATAATCGCGATCACGCTTTTGTCTTGCCAGACCCGATTAGTACGGCATTGGGTCAACAGCCAGATCCAAGGGACGAGGCGGATGCGGTAGCGCGCCATGCCGCCTTCGCTACCAAGATTGGCTGCTTGCTGAATCAGGCCGGTAAATTGGCTGCGGCTGCCATCCGAGAGCGTAGTGTGCAAGCTGGCGCTTTGGCCTATCAACGATTTAAGTTCGATCTGCGCACTGGTGGAAAGCAAGATGATGTCACGCTGACCGATGCCGTTGATTTCTTCTTTGGCGGCAAAGGCTTCGACCAGTAAGCCACTGCTGCCGAATTTTAAATTCTCATCCTGGAAAGTTAAGGCATACAGACGCGATGCACTTGAGTAGCCACCTGCTAGCGTACTGAGTTGCTCTTGCAGCTTGGCGACGTGCGCTTGAAGGTCAGAGATACCGGCCATGGGGTGCTGCTCCTTTGATGCGGAAATATTGTATTAATTATTTATTGAAAACGTCTTATTGCAAGACGCGAAATTCGATACGGCGATTGCGCGCCCTCCCTTCTGTTGTATCGTTGCTGGCGATAGGCCGGTCTGGCCCTTGCCCACTAATGCTGATCGCATCCGCAACTATGCCTCGATTCGACAAGTAGGCCCTAACCACTTCGGCACGCGCATAACTTAAGGTGATATTACTTGCACGCAAACCCTGATTATCTGTATTGCCAATGACTTCAAGTTTCTTGTTCTTTAATTTCAACAGGGGCACAGCCAATTCATCCAAAATAATTTTCCCAGTTGGTGTCAGGGTAGATTTTCCGGTCTCAAACTCAACAATACGGTTTCCTAGTGTGGCATCGAGTACGTTTTGTTCTGAGGCGGAAACCCGTAAGCCATTATTGACTGTAAACGTAGAGTTCAGATTTGTTGCAATGTCGCTGGCTATCTTCTGACGCTGCACTTCATTTGCCACTTCGCCTTTGACACTGACAGTGTTTCCATCGACTTTGAGTTGGCCTCTGCTGATTTGCTTTAAGTTCGGCCCGATTAACTTTTGCACATAACTGTTCCAGTTCGCTGGCAAAACGACTGCGCCCACGGCAACTTGATCGACTACGTTTTCTGCGCCGTACAGTTCCCGGACACGTGCCAAAATATTCGCTTTGCTGGCTTCATCCGGAACCGTTCCGCTGACCAGAATTTGTCCTGGTTTTGGCGTAGTAATTGGTGGCGCAATTTGTTGTGCAAGGGCGCCGAACGATGAAAATAATAATATAAAAGGTATGAAGTAAATGAATCGCATCGCACTAGGTTCCAATAAAACTTGTTCTAAATAAATCCAGCACCGACTTCAATGAAATGTCGGGTTGCGCCAAATAACTGGACAACTTTTTAAGGCCAAAATCCGCGCTAATTTGCGACTCGACCCATCCTGCATCATGAAACGAAATGTGATGTTCTTCGCCAATTTGCGGATCGAGTATGGCTTGCAGAGTGCCGGCAGAGGCGCCACTGAAGCCAAGCACCATGGCTGGATATTTTTCCAGTTGCGCAAAAAATAAGGCGAGTTCAAAATCTGCTCGCGCCAAGAAAGGCGTGATCATATGCATCCATAAAGCGCCGACCAAATAACGATACATAGGGTCTTTAGGCAGCGGCAACACCAGGCTTTTTTCCAGGCGTGAACTACTACTCATCATCACGGGTTGCAGTAACAGACCTAAGGCCAAAATTAGCTGACAAACATTGCCGCTGAATCCGGCTTGCGCCAGCATCTCGTCGAGCGCGCCGAGCGTCTGCATTTCCAAAAAATCGGCAAATGCGGCTTCATATCCATGATTGCGCAGCTCTAATTCTATTTTGGTTGCGGATAGGTTTTGCAGCGGAATAACCGGGTCCGGCGCTGTGACTATGCCCACGCCTTGCAGCGCCAGACGATTCCACAGGCGGGATAGAATGATAGGGCTGGAGCAAACAAATTCAGCCGGGTCATCGATTTCCATTTCACTCATCGTCAGGAAAGGAAAACGCCGCTGCGCCATATCGCTACTGGCAATAATATGGCCAGCAATCGCGCGTTTTTTTCGCGGCCCGACAAAGGCGAAATCGAGCGGCTTCGCGCTGTCGTAACCAATCTTCCAGCGCGGGTCTTCCGATAGCAGTGCCATGGTTTGCGCTAACCAGTCATCTAACACTTCCATCAGTGCCAGATTATCTGCCGCTTTAATAAAATCACCCCGGCTTGGTATTTTTCCAAAATACCCTACGCATGCTTGTGTGGTCGTGTTACTCATTTTGCGTTACCTATACCATTCGCGATAGTCGATGCACCGCTAGCTTCATTCGAGATGGTCGGAACACCTAAAACAATTTCTGGCAATTTCATACCGCGAAATCCTTTACTTTGTAAATTATTGCCATCATTGCTGGCGTAGGGATTGCTGATCACTTTGAGATTCACCGTGACTGTGATTCCGCTATTACTCCAGCTAAGTTCATGCACTCCACCTTCTTTTCGCTTGTTGTCAGACGCTTGCATCATTTTCGTCAACCCATTTTTACCGGGAAAATTCGCCACCTCAATGACACGCCCATCGAAAGTCGTTGCCATGATGCGCGCGCCAGGCACTCCCTGAGAACCAGGCCAGACGACTTGCAACCACTGAGTCTGGGCATTTCTATAACGTATCTGTTGCCCATCGATTTCTACGGTGTATTCGGTGGTTCCTGGCGCGGCCATCGGCAGAATCTGGAATACCGATTGCGCCTCTGCGGTGTTGGCTGAGGGCACGCCACCGGCACTGAGTGGCGCGACCCAGCTGGCAAAACTACTCTGCACCGCAGGCGACAATGTAATCCCCATGTCGGCCCAAGTTTTTGCCGCCAAAGTGTCGCCGCGCCTGATCAGCAAAGGCCCCATGGAGGTATTGACAAACTTCGCAATCGCACCTTCGCTACCGAAAATCTGGCCAATTTCCGCACCGCTTGCCTCAATTTTTGAATCACTGGAAAAGGGATATTTATTCGCCAGTGTTTTTTGAAACGGTTCATACACTTGAGCCAGCCAAATCTTATTCATCTCTGCTTCTGTAGGCTTAATGATGACCGCAAAACTTTGCATCAGTGGTCGTACCAAAATCGGACGTAAGGTCTGTTTTTGCGCGTCGCTCAAGCCGACTAGCATTTGTTCATCAACAAATTTCAAGGTGTCGGCCAATTCTGAACTATTGCCATCCAAAGTTTGCTGCATGAGTTGCTTGGCACCAGGGCCAGTATCGCCCTGGTTCTTTAACTGATTGAAACGGCTGCGCAGTTTGGAAAGGCTATCCATATAAGCACGCATTAAAGACGCATCTTTATCTTTGGCTACCACCAACTTTGAAATGCCGGAAAACTCGATTCCGATCGGGCCCATAGGAATATCAGTTTTTGGCGCATTGACATTCAGGGTAATGCCCACCTGTGAAGGCGTCTGGCGCAGGATAGTTTCTTTAAACCACTCTATAAAACCGCGCTGTACCCGTTGCAGACCTTCATTCACCAATGAGGGATTATCCCAGGAGGTTTCGTTATATACCGTATTGATGAGTTTATTGATGGGCGACAATTGCGGGTCACCAAAGCGATTCATCGCGCTCACTGCCTGCTCGAAACTCGCCAGATCGGCAACCGTTATGCCTTGCATGAACTTCTTCCACTCTTTCGCATATTCCGTTTTGTATTGATTGACTAAGGCCTTTTGAATTTGTTCTGGGCTACCCTCTAAAGTCAAATCGTCTTTTGCCGAAGTTTTCAATACCCAATCGGCGCTTTGCAGTTCTTTATTTGCTGCATCTTTAAAGGCCGGAGCGATGAATTTATCCCAAGCCTCGCGGGTAAAGGTGCCTGAGATCGCATAACTTCCGGCGATTAAGGCTTTGTCCTGATCTCCCACAATACGGGCCACTGTCACCGTCGGAAAACGCGTTGATGCGCGCGCCTTCACGTCTGCATACACACGGTCACGCGCCGGCATGCCTTGCACCACACGGCGTAGGCTTTCACGCGATTGATCGATCAGGGAAAGTTTATTTTCAGCGACTGGCCATGAAGGGTCATCAATCTGAGCGATATAAAAACTGATGATGCGTTCGGCATTTCGTATCATTTCATCGCGGCTCATGCTGCCTCGATTACTCTCTAACCAAGCGCGCCAAAACCGCGTCAGCTGATCATTCAAATGCCCTGACTCAGCACGAGACCGGTCGCCCAACATTAAATAAGTTTTCAATGCATTGTAAGAATCTTCAACATTCGTCGGCGACATATCTTTATAGGTTTTTGCCGCCCCGGTTTGCCCGGCATCACTTGCTGCAACAGTAGTGTTATCGGAGGCCGCGCCAGTCTGTGCTGGTTTGCGTTTCACCTCAAGTTTATCGCCTGCCGTATTCATTTCAGTTAAAAACGATTCCAGATTCGCGCTAACCGGTTTTAACATCAGTTCCTTGAGGCCAGAAAAATATTCTTCACGCAGTTTTCGTTCAAGTAGCTCGCCTTGATACAGCCCAAAACCCAAAGACCAAGGGCGATTATCGTGATATTTCTCAAATTGCTCGATGCGTTCTTGCAGCACTTCCAGCGCTTCAAAGCGAGATTGCAGATCGAGTTTTTTATCTTGTAGTTTGACCACCTTATCCAGATCCGCCTGGACATTTGCCGTCAACTGTCGATTCGCCACATACGACCAGCTGAGTGCCGCCAAAGTTAAGCCAACCATCGAGGTGGCGAAGAAAAATGCCATGTAGCGCAAACGCGTCTTGCTGCGACTGGTATATTGCGATACCAAATCCTTGTCGGAAAAAATGACTTTTCGAAACAAATCGAGCAGGAAAAATCCGTGTTGTGAGGTAATTTCGCTTCTTGCCTGACGTTGCAATTTCAAATTGAAACGGTTGGCGATGCGCTCTGAGGATGCGCTGACCACACTGCCTTCCTGCAAGGCACTGGTCAAATAGAATCCACGAAATACCGGTTTAAACTGGAAGGGATTTTCTTCAAACAAAGTCGCAATAAATGCACGTAATGGATTTTTGATTGAAGAAAATTCAAGTGGAAACGTAAACACCCCTGGCGGCATTCTGTCGCTATGGTTCATCGCCATATTCGCCAGACTCATTTGCTTTAGCCCGTCATACAATTCATCAAATCGATGATCAAAAAAATCGACCACATCTTGATTGGTATTTTTTATGCTGTAGGGAAGTGTCGCTCCCCATACGCGATCTTTTTCATTGCGATCGGTTTCAAGAAAAAATTCGTTAAAGCCATCGATTAAGTCAGCCTTGGTGAAAACTACGTAAACCGGGGCAAACACTTCCAATTTTTCTGTTAGTTCTTGCACGCGCTGGCGCAAATTCTTGGCTAAATTAATGCCGAACTCAGGTCGATTCGAGGTCAGTTCTGTGATGCTGACAGCGATAATGATGCCGTTAATTGGCGCCATTTTCCTGTGCTTTTTAAGTAGCGATAAAAAACCAAACCACTCCTCGCGGTCTTCGTCGTGTACAGAATATCTGCCGGCGGTATCTAAGACGATGCCATCAGTGGTAAAGAACCAATCACAATTTCGGGTGCCGCCGACGCCATGAATTACTTTGCCAGCTTTATCGGCATATGGAAATTGCAATCCGGAATTTGCAATGGCCGAACTTTTACCCGCTGCCGGATTACCTATGATCATGTACCAAGGTAGCTCATACAAAGCGCTTGATCCGGAAACCAAACCCAGTTTCGAGGTCTTAATTGTGGTGATCGCTTCAAGCATGCGCTTACGGATGGTTTCAACCTCGCGGTGTCTTAATCCGTCGAGGCCATTACTTTTCTTATTTGCCTGTTTTTCCAGCGCGCTACCCAAACCGTCAGAAGCTTGTTTTGCGCGCCAGCGCCTATATACAATCGCAGCCAACCATACACACAAAGCGACGCCAAGCAGTACGCCGACCCAAATTGCCGCGATTTCCAGATTGCTGGCGCCGATAAATAAGAAGGCAGCGAGCGCCGCAAAACCGATAAAAACCAAGGTACGGGTGTCAGTAAAAAATTGCCAGATTCGTTGCATAGGAATTTAATGTGGTTAATATTTAGGTGGTTATTGCGGAATTTGTTGCAGAATTTATTGCTGAAGTTGTTGCTGAAGCTGTTGCTGCGGCGGCCCAAGGACTGAGCACTGCAACTGTTCGTTCATGAGTATCGATATTGCTGATGCACAGTGCCGGCTCGGCTTCATTCGCGACGTGAGAATGTCCCAAGGCCAAGGCAGCCAGGCTGCCAACTGCGCCCATATCGCCACAATGACTCGCCAATTTAAAATACTGCGTAGCCGGATCAAGCTCAGGAAACAACTTAGCTCCCAGACCCATAAGTTCAACAATCCGGTTACTGCGCTGGTCGGTATCAGAAGAAATTAAAGAAATTTGATCCGCTGAAATCTGGCTAGTGGCGAGCGCGTCCTGCACCATTTCTTGCAACATAGGATCGGCGACATTGCCTCGGGCATCGATAGATTTACTTCTGCGATTTTGCACAATCCGGTGCAATCTGACATTCGTCTCTAGCGCCATCAACTGCGCTTGCCTTGCATCTGCCAGCAAAAAGCCTGCTGCCCCTTCACCTGGCATTTGAGTTTTTCCAGCATCGCCATTTTTTCCGGTAAATAATTTCCCGCTATCTTCCCAATCTTGTATGGTAGCTTCGCCAAGATGTGAATCGCATGCCAGTACCATCGCAAAACAAGTTTGCAATGGTGTTTGCATGCGAAATGTATCGAGCATCAGCTGGTCAATGACAGTCAACGCACGGGTGTAGGATGATTCAACAACCGGACAAAAACTCATCTTCGCAACTGGCCAGCCTTGTTGTTGAATCAAATGAGAAAACCAATCGACGACAAATTGACGTTTTTCACCACCCCAGTTTTCTGGCAATAGCAACATCAACTGCAACATCGGTAAAGCAGGTAAATCACAATTTTTTGCCAATGCAGCGATGTAAGGCTCTAGCTCTGGATGCTTGACGACTTGCTGTGCCAATTCGATGGCAACCTCGCTACCAATAGCGATCGCACGCAGTTGTTCCGTACTCCAATCCACCTCCGCCCGGCCAGTCATGCGACTCCAGGATGACAAGGCCTCGCGCTGTGCGGCTTCATCAATTGCAGCTATCCGTCCACTTAATACCGGAAAGCCATCTTGATTTGTCAGTTCAGGATCAAGATCGAGGCGCGCTTCATTTGCCTTCAAATTAGCCGTCAACTCTTCTGCCGAACTACCATGTGCGGTCCTGATTGCGCTGGCCAATAGCGCAATCGACAGCGTTCTTTCGTGCACTGCCAGAGATTCGAAAGCGGCAGCGTTTCCGTCGGCAAGCTTGGCCGATGACGCAGCGCTTTCGGAAGCAGCGCTTGTACTGCTCGCAAAACTCCATGCCTTAAAGCTCAGGCAGATAGCTAGCAGTAGCGCGACTGGCAACACAAAAAAATACAGCGCAAGGTCGCCGCCATTTGGCATACGATTATTTGTGCGCCAGTGGAAGATCACTGCCAGCCAAACCAGCGAAAAAATTCCGCCTATGAACAAACTTCGAGTCAACCAACTTTTCATCAAACTAAGCTTTCAGATTCATCATTGAACAATCACAACAGATCGGTGGTGGCCTGCTGGCTGGCGATCAATTTCGCGCCACAATCGGTTTCATCGCCGTGGCGTGCCACAGGCTTGCCATCAATAATCAAGCTTGGATCGCCAGAAATAATCAGCGGCGAGCCATGACCAGGAATCGGACACGAGGTTTTATCCCCAACCCGCGCCACTTGAATCCCAAAACTATCTGTTTGCACGGATGCTGTAGTGACGGTACCGCCATGAGAAGTTGAATCACCCAAGCGGATAAATGGTTTAGTCATTTGATTTCCTGTAAATTTATTTTTTCAATACTTCGGGCTGAGTCAATTCCGTATGCCCAAAATCCATCATCTTCCAACGCCCACCCCAGTTCAAACCGAACGACTCAGCGACTTCTCCGTATAGTTCATAACCTCGCATGGCCCATGCGTCGCGCTCTGAAATGAGCAACTTGCCTTCGCGTATGAACGCACAATCGGCCGCCAGGCCATATTGGTGATAACTTTGAAACGCCTTTGCATTTGTCACTTGCGCTCCAAGTTCAGCGAGCATATTTTGTCGTTCCGGGCTGCGATATCCTTCGATAAGCGCCATCTCGTAGCCATACTTTTCTTTCATGATTTTAAAAACCATGAGCAGACGTTGCCGGTAATTAGCGCTGAGTAAATCCCAATTTCTGCTGGCACTCACTAGCATTGGCCGTTCAAGTAACACTTCTTTAGTAGAAAAGAATGCAGGTGGCAATGCGGCTGGCGCGACTAATTGTTCCCCCTTAAGCAACTCGGCTATTTGTAAGTTCACTTCATAGGTCGACGAAGCGTATCCATCAAGCCGGCTTTGTCCACTAAGCCATATTGCGATGACAGATGGCACAACGACGATGCACACAAAAACGGAATACAAGCGATATTGACGCCTCATCGATCCAATCAGCTCGCCCGCCATTGACTTTATGTTGAACTGTAGCGATGCGCTTTTATTTGCGGCACCAGTTTCCAGCCGCGTATAGCCTTGTTCAATTCGGCTTCCAATTTGCGTTACAAATTGAGTAAGAGAGGCGAAAATCAATTCACGTCCAGACGGAAAGAAAAACACCCACGCCAGGAAGCATGAAACGCCGAAATACAAGGCGAGCATCAAAAAGAACACAGCAATCCCAACATAAACCTGTACGCCTTCAAATCTAACAAGAGCCAATCATAGGAACGAAACTTATGATCAAAACAACACGTTATCTCTGAAGAATAAAATTGGCAAACAAATATTAGTAATAATTTGTTACAAAATCGATAATTAGCGAAAAGATCATTAGACGTTATAATTTGACATTGCTTTTTTTTAACAAAATAGCTCTGACATTGCTGTCAAAGTGGTTTTCGTCAACGAGGATTTTTATTTTGCGACATTCTGTAGATGGCCAACGAGAAAGACCAAACCTGTTATCGAATACCAATCGAAACAGCATTCCAACAGTTAATATTTTATCCAGCTTAGAAAATCGGCAAAATTTAAAGAGTGACGATAGGTCGAGCCATAAAAAAAGTTGGGGTGTCGCCTTGCTGATTAGCTTGGCAATTGGAGTAATTTGCATTGTGCAATTCGGCAATTTACAAAATTTGCTTCAGGGCTCAAGTTTCAATTTTGCTAGTTCTCCTGCCTCCGCAGGTCCTGGCACGTTCACACCATCAAACGCTAATCACTTGCCAGTCGTGACGGATCCGGGCGAACCTGCAGCGCCAACACCATCGATTGTTGATGAAGGAAAAACGGCGCTGGAATCCTCCGCAGTTTTAGTCGACGTTACAGTAGAAAAAGAAAAGCTCGTGAGCTCGAATGCGGTTTTGTCAAATTCGAAAATACGCGAGACAAACGCAAAAGAAATTGCGCAAGCACCGAAAGTGACGATGCAAAAACACCTGCAAAAAAGAGAAAACGAGGTCGGCAGAACGGACAAGGAATCACAAAAAACACGCTCAAGCGCAGAAAAAAATACCCCTAAAGCATTTGATAGCGACGTTGCTTTGCTCAGTGCCCTAGTCGCCAATACTTCGAAATCGAAAGAACCACTTTCCGGCGATATGGGATCTGCTTCGAATGCCAAGCCAAGCGTGGCGCCATCAATCAATCTCGATGTGGTCGAACGAAATCCCGGTGACAATACAAAAAACTTATTGTCCCGATGCGAAAAATTAGGCGGGGCGGAAGCAAAACTTTGTCACGATAGGATTTGTTCTGGTTCCAGACAAACAGAGACTGTGTGTGCACTATCTAGAAGTTTACCTGATTAATGAATCCTTGAATTCAAAACCCCTCATCAAGCCTCAGTTTGCGGTGGCAACTTGAGGCCCAGAAGTTCTTCTACATGAGCTAGAGAATTCGGATCTTTGATGACGGTACTTAACCAGGTATGTAAAGACATTTCACCCCAATGCGCCGCCTTATCCGCTAGGTAGGCGACCGGGCTATGTGGCTCTGTCCGTCTGAAAAAGTCTGCTACACAGCGTAATTGCGCTAAGGCCTGAGCACGATTTTGCAGCGTTGCTGCGGAATTTATTTGTCCTGGCACTGATAAATTAGTTTCATTTTTCTCGGCGCCATCAAGTGAATTCACCTGCACTAAATTAGTCTGCGCACCAGAAACTTGAGCGTAGCGCGCTATCAATTGCAGCGAACCTTCCAATGCTTCTTTCGCGGCTGAAAAACCCGGCCCTTCTGCACCTAAACGCGCATCGACCGATTTTTCTAACGCGTTCAAAGCGGCGAGACAATTCTTCGCATCGCTGAATAATTTCTCATGAAACGCTTTAGAACTTTTACGTCGCGCAGCTTCCATGTCAGCCAATTTTGGCCCTTCTTCAGGCCGGCCACCCTCCATAGCAAGTCTCTCGGCATTTGCCGCGCGTGCGCGTGCCGCATCGAAGTCCAGCAACGAGTATGCGCTTTCCCGCCCCTCGGTAATCGGCATTTCATTTATCAGTGGAATTGTGCGCGTTAAGATCCAATACAAATTCCCGATACGCTGTTCCTGATCGCCACCCTCCGACAATGGATATAGACCGTCCCAATATTCATCACATAAACCCGCCAGCAATTGATAACCTTCAGCCAATCCGGCGAAATGATCAACTTTCGCGCTCGCTTCGGTGAGCCAGACTGCCAGACGCAAATCCTTACTTTTATACGCAATCAAATCTGTACATTGTTCAATCACAAACGGCCAGTTTGCTGTCTTGATTTCGGTCACCCATTCGCCCTGGTCGAGTGATGGATCATCAAAACGCCTAGCGTCAACTATCGCATCTATTTCGCGGCTGAACGAAAGATCTTCACCAAATAGTTGAGCACCACTAATAGGCACGAGCAGCTTTTTTGCATCAAACATAGTCTTTCATTCCTTTTTTAAATTCAAATATTTTTTGCCATCAACTCAAAGCAGAAATCTAATCTGAGCGTAGCTTTTATTGATGAGTGTTGAGCCATTCTCGCGCCATGGATTGCGCTGCTTCCAATTGCGCCTGGCTCATCATTTCTTCAGCAACTTTTCTATTCTTTAGCGCTTCTTTATCACCTGAAGTGGCCGCCAAATTGAACCACATATGCGCCTGCACAAGGTCGACAGATGCACCATAGCCATTTGCATACATCCACGCTAAGTTGTATTGCGCTTCAACATTTTTTTGATCTGCCGCTTTCCTATACAGGCTCATGGCCACAGGACGGTCTTGCGCTACACCGCGACCACGCACATAAAACGCTGCCATTTTGCATAGCGATGGCGCATGCTCTTGTAGCGCCGCTTTGCGATACCAATTTATTGCCTGATTAAAGTCCAGCGAAATCACATCACCTTTTTCGTACATGCCGGCAATACTAAACTGCGCCTCCACTTCACCCTGTTCTGCTGCTTTGAGGAACCACGCTGCCGATTGAAATTCTTCCTTTTTTACGCCGCGACCTTCACTCATCAATTTCGCCAAACTCAATTGCGCTTTGGCGTTTCCTTGAGTGGCGGATTTCAAATACCAGCTTGCGGCTAACGGTAAATTTTGTGCGATACCAGTCCCTGATTCCAATGCCATCGCCAGAAGTAACTGGGCATTTGCCGAGCCGGATTCGGCCGCTTTTCGAAACCATAAATTAGCCAGGTTGTAATTGTTTTTCTCGATGCGTCCATCGAGATACATTTTCCCCAGATCGAGTCGCGCCTCAGTATGTCCGCGCTCTGCCGCTTTGCGTATCCACATGACCGCAGTGTTCTCATCGGGCGGGAGTCCAGGCATCTGGGCATACAAGCGCCCCAACTCAAATTGCGCTTCGGCTTGGCCCTGCAAGGCCGCTTTACGAAACCAATGCATCGCCATTTTTGGATCTGACGCTACACCTTGACCATGCGCATAGCGTGAAGCAATTTTAAATTGTGCATCGGCATAGCCATTTTCGGCCGCCTTGCTGTACCACGCCATCGCTTCCTTGAAATCCTGAACGACGCCATGCCCGCTTTCATAAAGTTCAGCGAGAAAATATTGCGCTTCTCTATCGCCGCTAATGGACAGTGCACGGCCCTGTGCCGCAGCGGAGGAAAATTTCCCCTGCTGATATGCCTCTTTTACCTCTTTCATTCCAGCCCAGGAATTCAACTGTAAACTGGAGAAGACTAAACAAAGCAGAAGTTGAACAAAATATTTAGTCATGACGCGGGCTCGATATGCAATCTAAAAACAACTGTGTAAGTCAACCAATCGAAGGGAAAAACCTTCAGGGATTTTACACATTATTATCTTATTTGCATTATCTTTATTGTCAGCATTTGTAACTTGGTGGGTTAAATCCACTCGATGCCAGTGCAAAGGGCTGCACTTTTCGCTCTACATTCGCGCTGCTTCAAGCCGGCGGCACGGTATCGGGCGCCGGGATAGTCGACACGCCTTGTTCCATCGCCGCGCGCTCCTGCGCAAGCAGCGCACGCTGGAAAGCTGCGCGACCGCGCAGCCTTTCCCAGTAGGCAAACACCGCCGGCGTGAAGCTCGGCTTCAGACCCAGATGCTCAGCCAGCAGCAAGGCATAGCCAACTGAAACATCAGCGGCGGTGAAGCGGCCCGCGCATAAATAATCCTGCCGCGCCAGCAAGACCTCAAGCGAGCGCAGGCGCGACAGAAACCATCTCGTATAATCCTCGGCAACCTGCGGCGAACGGCGCGCCTCTGGCTCAAATCGCGCATAGCGCAGCACCAGCGTCTGCGGAAAAGTCAGCGTGGCCTCGCCGAAATGCAGATAGTTGAGATACGCGCCAAAATCCGCCTCGTTGACCTCGACATTCAGCAAGGAAGGCGCAGCGCGCGCAGCCAGATACTGGCACATCGCGGCCGATTCGGTCATGCAGGTGGCACCATCAAGCAATGCCGGAACCGTACCAAGCGGATTGACCGCCAGAAAAGATTTATCCAGCACTCGCGGCGGAAACGGCAGCATCCTCAGCACATACGGCAAGCCAAGTTCCTCCAACATCCAGAGCGGCCGAAAAGAACGTGCGCTCATGCAGGGGTAAAGAGTAATCATGTAAGAGTCCCTGTTGACGGATAGTTAGTTAAGCGCTTAGCTGAAGTATATCTGTCCGCAGGGTTGACCGACATGCGCGAGGTAAAACTATGTTGGCTAGAATTAGGAGGCGAGATAGCGCAGCGTCTCGCGAGTTTGTGCACATGTGGCGGAAGGCGCTGCGCTTTTCCGCCCTACGTTCCGCCTATTGTTTTGACTGGAAATTGTTCGCCTCGATTTCTAAAATGCAAAATTTATAGCCCTTCAACAAAAAACAAGCGCCCATCGGAATGGGCGATGCGGATTTCGCGCGCGTATTTGTAGGCTTCCGAGTCATACCAGTTTTGTGCAATTTCGATGTTCGGAAAACTCACGATGACGGTCCGCCAGTTTTCATTGTGCCGTTCATCCCCTCCTTCTTTTTGCAGACGGTGGCCGCCACGCACCAGAAATTTTCCGCCGTATTTTTCCAGACTGGCGCTCGACAGCGGCAGATACGCCGCGTATTTTTCGGGATTGCTCACCAATATCTCTGCCACTACATATGCTGCATTCACGATTTCACTCCTGCATGTTGCTGGTGACCGGCGGCTTTTTTGTATTGTTTGACGATGCGCTCTATTTCCAGCGGATCGATCACATCCTCAAGCTGCGTAAAACCATTCGGTGCGCGCTCTTCCAGCACATCGAGAATGGCGTCCAGCCCTTCCTGCCGGTTTAAGGCCACGATCTCTGCACACATCGGCCTGCGCTGGGTTTCGTAATCGTCAAGCGCAGCTTCTAGGTTGTCTTGGTTATCGAGTGCCAGCGCAATACATTGCGCATCCAAAATCGCCTGCGTTGCGCCATTGGAGCCTATCGGGTACATAGGATGTGCCGCATCGCCCAACAGCGTCACCAAACCACGACGCCATAACGGCAGCGGATCCCGGTCAACCATAGGCCATTCGAAAACCTGCGTTGCCTGATGCAAGACTCCAGGTACATCCAGCCATGGAAAGTGCCAGCTTCCAAAAGTCGGCAACAGATCCTGCAACTGGCCAGCCTGGCTCCAGTCTTCTCTGCGTGGCGCCGTCAGCCCGCCGCCAAAGCCATCTTCGCGCATCCTGCGGTCGCAAATCCAGTTGATCAGCTGCGTGCCATCTGCCTGTGGCGCCTCAATCGGATACACCACAAACTTGGCGCGTCTATGGCCTGCCTGCACCATCGTGCGGCCATCCAGGAAAGCCGGGACCCGGCTGGTGCCGCGCCACATCATCATGCCGTTCCATTTTGGCGCACCCTCATTCGGATACAACTGCTTGCGTATGGCGGAATGAATGCCGTCAGCGGCAATAAGAAGATCGGCAGAAAGTTCGATTTTCTCGCCATTCGACTGCAACACGAGCGCGTGCACCTGGTCTGCGCTTTGCGTCACCGACTGCACTTTCTGGCCCAGATGAAGATGTTCTGCTCCGATGCGCCGGATCGCTTCCTGCCATAAAAAAATCTGCAATTGTCCGCGGTGAATACTGAGTTGTGGATGACTATAGCCGGCCTGCACACCGCGCTGATCACTGTAAATGGTCTGGCCATGCCGGTTGGCGAATACCAGGGCCGATGTTTCAACCGACATCTTGCGCAGTTCGTCTAAAAGCCCAAGTTCATCCAGCACCGCGACCGCATGCGGCAGCAAATTGATACCCACGCCCAATGGCTTCAGGGTTTCGGTCGCTTCACATACAGTTACCTGATGCCCCTTGGCGTGCAATGCCAGTGCAGTGCAAAGGCCGCCAATGCCGCCGCCCGAAATTAATACTTTGTATCGCTGAGCCATCATTATTTCCTTTCAAGATTGACTAAATTTAAGTCAATCGTAAACATTATTGTTGCACTATGCAACAATATTTTTGAAATAAAAATATGACGTCAAAATTCGTCAAATTTGCCTAGGCTGCAATTGCAGTGCAGGGTGTGGCGAAAATCGCTGTGAAATTTTGCGCTATGATGCGGCTTCGGGAGCAAGGATCTAATCTGTCTGCTCATCCCAGCCTTAAGCAAACAATGTCATGAAAAAAAACCAAACTACCGCCAAGCCTGAAACGCCACTCGCGCCGGAAGGCCCGCTGTTACGCATCCCCGAACTCGACTACGGCGTACTCGACAACCTCCTGGGGTTTGCACTACGCCGCGCGCAGAATGCCTTGTATCTGGATTTTTATCGCGCCACCGCCAAATACAACATCAGCCCGCAGCGCTTTGCCGCGCTGGTGCTGATCGCGCAAAACAAAAAAATGCGCCAAGCCCAATTAGCGCAAGCCTTGGGCCTGCACAGAAGCGGCGCACTCAGGCTGGTGGATTGGCTACAAGAACGCGGCTGGGTAGAACGCTATGATGATCCGGACGATGCCCGCTCATGGGGGCTGGTGCTTAGCAAGACGGGGAAAACGGTATTCAAGGAATTGAGCAAAATCGTGCAAGAACACGATGTCAAATTTCAAAGCGAGTTAGGCACACGAAATGGTGAATTTAAAATGAATTTGGAATTGATTGCACAAACCGGCTTGGCTGAGTTTGGGAAGTAAGCTTAATCTTGGTAGGGGCGATTACGCTTCATCAATCGCCCGTATTTTGTTGTACATCGTGAAATACGAAATCACGTCCGAACGATAGTAGCGGAATGCGTTACATGCGTGCGATTGATGAAGCCTAATCGCACCTACCGCGCTGCATCAATGTATTCGTTTGCCAATTGATAAAACGAGCTACCTGCATATTTAAAACCACCTGAATCGTCTTCTTCTATTCTGGCATTAGCAATTTTCTTGGCTTCATCAAAATCGGATTCGAGTAAGCAAGTTAACAGTTTTTCCACCCATACGGTTCGGACTGCATTTGGGTATTTATTCATCAACTGCGAATAGTAATTCTCCAAAACTTCAAGATTACTTCGATAGGTTGTAACGGAATTTGCTACCTCGAAACTATTGGGAAGTGCCAACTCAAAAATATTTTTTACTTCTTCCAATAAGGTTTTTTCTTCCCATCTATCTAGCTTAATGTTTCCACTTTGGACTTCCATACTTGGTGCCACCCACGCTCCACAAGCCCGGAAACTAAGCGGTTGCTTTTTGTTCTCAGTTAGCTTGACTACATCCCAGAAGACATCATCAAAATCATAATGCTTAAAACTCATTGACCAAGATAGTCTTTTTGTTTTGGGCTGGCCCGTAATTAAGATCGTGAAATATAAATCCTTTTCCTTCTTGAAGACGAACCCGCGGCTGCATTTCCAACCAAAACGATCTGATTCTTCTTTTAAGATCTTATTGAGAATCTTGTCTGACTCTGATTGCTTCATTAAGACACCTGACGTTTGAGATAAAAAGCCTGACCCGACCTACCGGGACAGAACCTCTCGATTGAAGGATTAAGCACCCGACTTCGCCTGATCTTGCGCTTCGATGAAGGCCTTTCGAAATTCCATCGGCCCAGAGATACCGGCGATGGGTGCTTGCGGAGTGCCGGCGCCGGAAATGACCAGCGTGCCATAGTTAAACATGCGGCCGAGCACTTCTTGATCGACTTGGATGCTCTCAACCTTGTTGATATTGATCTCAATTGTGCTGCGCCGAATGAAGCCGAACTTGACGATGACACGCTTGGTGGTGATTGCCAGTTCAGTGGTCTTGTACTTGACATAGGCCATGATCAAGAAGACGAGGCCAATGCCGAAGACCGGCAGTAAGACCACGCCCAGAGCGATGAGATGCCAAATGGACCAGAGACTGATGTGACCAACAAGGACGATCTTCTCGTCTTTGACCAAAGCGCCTTCTACGTAGCTTGTCATTGTGATTCCTAGGTTCTTTGAAACGGAAAAGTTGAATTTCATTATAGCGCCAGCGCGGAATGAAATGGAATGGAATGCGTTGCAGTCAGGCAGCAAGCCTGCCGCTCTCCGCCAGTTGCTTGAGCGCCGCCAAGGTGATTGGAA
>JAZJYB010000189.1:0-23615 GCA_040390685.1 Pseudomonadota bacterium
CATCGTTGGTTGCCCAAGCACTTTCGTCAACGTCGGTAAAGTGGAAACCAGCGGTGTGGAAACCGCTGCCTTGTGGACCCTGAGCCAGGCTTGGTCATGGTTCAACTCATTTACCTATAACAACTCGCAATATAAATCCGACTATCTGGATAACGGCAAGACGGTTGCTGTTTCCGGCAAGCAGGTAGTTGATTCACCGAAGATCATGTTTAAAACCGAGTTGTCGTATGAGAACGCAGAATGGTTTGCCCGTATGGGCGGCAAATTCACTGACAAGCGTTTTTACAGCTATAACAACGACGCCAGCGTACCTGCGTATTGGGTGATGAGTTTATCGGCCGGCTATAAAGCGAAATCGTTTGCCGGTTTGAAGGGTTTCTCTGTGCAAGTCAACTTTGAAAATCTCTTGAATAAACAATACTTCAGCACGATAGGATCGAATGGCTTTACCAAGTCAGATCCAACTGGCACTTCGCAAACTCTATTGACTGGCGCGCCACGTCAGATGTTTGTCACTATTGGTGGAAAAATCTAAGAGAAATCTAAGCGAAGATACGAAAAAAGCCGGGGCAGTAATGCTCCGGCTTTTTTTATTCTAGGGAAATAAACCGCAACAAAATTTTCGCCACGGTTCACTTTAAGCTCCCTTCTCCCGCAGGCGGGAGAAGGGTTGGGGATGAGGGTGGTCAAATAAGCGAAAACTCAATCCACTTAATACATTTCAAATACCTGTAACGGCTTTGAATAGTATTTCGCTTGCTTGAATCACCCTCATCCCAGCCTTCTCCCGCTCGCGGGAGAAGGAGCTTTAACCAACTCAACTTGTGTCGATACCTATGGTCGGTATTGGCAGGTAGGTAGCTGTAGTCCACGGCTCTGCTGAAGTCTGGGTATTACCCCCAGACATCGCGCTTATTGTACAACCGCCAGTGCTAAACGCGCCGCCGCTTCCTGGTAACCGTCGTTGAGGAATAGGCCAATGAAATAGCTACCTTCCGCCAGACCGCTAAAGCTGATGCTGCCTTCAGCGGTGCTGATATAACTCCATTTTTGTGAAGCTACCGAGCCTGGGGTATTCCCGACTTTGTAGAAACCTATCCAATTTTTGGCGTTGGCCGGGAGATTTGTCCAACTGACGCTGACGCTTTCTCCTACACGGATTTGCGTCACCGGACAGGTGAAACTAATTGCAGAGCCAGGTGGCGTCGTCGGCGTCACCGTGGCAAGGCCATTTAATACCGGATCGGTAAAATCCAAACCAGCACCTTCGATATGCCCGGCATAACGGCGTAGATAATTGGCGTCGCCTTCTATGCTGATCGCCAGGTCATACCAACCGTAGCTGGCATCCAGAGTCTTGACCATGGATTTGGCTTGCCCTGGCAGGACATCAATACTTAATACACTGTGGTCACCGTAGGCCATATCGACAAGTTTGAAACGGCAAGCAGTGCTTGAATTATTCTGGAAGTTTAAGCGTACAGCTTTGGCTGCTGCGTCTTCTGTCACGCCCACTTCAGCACCACGCGAGGCGTTGCTAAAGCGCCCGGCAAACTCACGCATGTAACCATTTTGGCTGTGCACCGCCAGATGATAATCGCTGCCCGTCCAGTTAAAAATCTCATTGTCGATGCGCTTGTTCGCTTCGACGGTGTAGTGCCATGGACCATCCGTACGGATCTTGGAATACACCAGAAACGCCGCGGCCGCACTGCCGTTATTCGCAAAGTTCAATGCGTATTGCTTATTGGTGCCAGTCATTGCGCCTTCCACCACAGAACGGTAGGGCAAAGGACAGGCGCCACTTGGTACAGGACGCGTGGTGCTCTCTTGTTTCGGCAGCGTTTGCGTAGCTGGCGGCAAGGCATCACTGCTGCCCCAGCCTTTGAAATAGGTTGCCGTGCGCGGTACGCTGGAGACATCGGTATTCGGACTGGCAAAATTAAAGGCGCGTGTCATATCGCCACACACCGCACGCCGCCATGGCGAGATATTGGCGCATTCCACTTTAGAGCGTAGCAGGCCCTGACCTTGTACCAGCCACTCTTCCATAAAGCGGATTAGGGAAGTGTGATCGTACAATTCTGAACATACGCGCCCACCTTTACTCCACGGCGAAATCACCAACACCGGCACGCGTGGCCCCAGGCCTATCGATTCGCCGTTATACACTTCACCGTGAGTTGCATTGGTCAAGGTAGTGCGGCCACGCGCCGCAGTCAAAGGCGGGATATAGGAAGGCATGTGATCAAAGTAGCCGTCGTTTTCATCATAGGTAAGGATGAGTGCAGTTTTTGACCAGACCTCAGGGTTATCGACCAATGCCGAGAGCAGCCTTGCGGTAAAGTTTTCACCGGCATTTGGCGTGGCTGACGGATGTTCGCAATATTCGGTAGGCGCGCAGATCCAGGACACTTTAGGCAAAGTATTGTTGCGTACATCCGCGGCGAATTGATCGATCAGGTATTGCCCGGTCGTGCCGCTGGCATTGCTGGCAGTTGATCCAGGCGCATAAGCCCGCGCTTTTTGATACAGCGGTGAAGCGGTAGTTAAGTGATTGCCGTTGGCATCAACGCGGAAATTTCTGAAATATTGCAGGTAATTGTCGCCATAGTTATCCCACTCCTGATACACCTTCCAGCTCACGCCATTGCTCTCTAATGTCTCGGCATAAGTCTTCCATTCTATGCCTCTGGCACTCGCGTTATCATTAGCGATATCTGCGTTATAGATGCCACCAGTGACATTGTACAAAGTGCCTTCTGCCAGACCGGTGATATTGCCTGGCGACTGTCCACTTAAAGCGTAAAAACGATTCGGGTCGGTAGGGCCGAACACTGAGCAGTGGTAGGCATCGCAAGTGGTAAACGCATCCGCCAGAGCATAGTAAAAAGGCAGGTCTGCCCGATTAAAATAACCCATGGTCCTGACGGTTTTTTTTGCGACCCAGACGTTCCAGTCTTTCCAGGTGGCTTCACTGCCTTTCCACGAATGGTCGAGACCTACGCGCAGCGCATTGGTATTGCGGATATCAAAATGGTAGGGCAAAAGCGTGGCCCCGCCATTCGGTTGATACCACACCGGTTTGCCTGAAGGCAGAGCGATGGCACGCGGATCATTAAAGCCACGCACACCAGACAGACAACCAAAATAATGATCGAAAGAGCGATTCTCTTGCATCAGAATGACGATGTGCTCAAGGTCTTTAATGCTATTGGTTGCGGTATTGGCCGGTGTCGCCAGGGCACGGCTAATCGCATGGGCAAAGCTGGGGGCAGTGGCAACGCCGGTAGCTGCAGCGGCAGCCGCAGCGGAAAGGAAAGTTCGACGAGAAATTTTTTTCATGAAAAGAAGATCCAGGTGTTTTTCAATGAGATATCTGATTTTTCACCAAACCCAGAACGTCATCATCTCCGCATTCGCGGCCATGAAGGCACATCATTTTTTCTAGGTGAACTGATTAAATCAGGACTAGGCAAGCAATTGCTAGACAGGAATTGTCATCGAAAACGATGACGGCATGGTGACAAAGTTCCTTGAAAAAAACTTAAGGAAAAAGTTCATTGAAAAAAACTTAATGACTAAGCTTAGTGACAAAGCTTAGTGACAAAGCTTAGTGACAAAGCTTAGTGACAAAGCTTAGTGACTAGAAGAGAATGGGGGGGATATTTCTAGGGTATTCAGACGGCGAAATTGCCCGAAATTTATCGGGCAATTTACACCTGACTACCATCATGCATATCGGTTGCATGTACAGCAGATAGGTCACATATTATCCCTAAAATATGACCGCGATATGACCAATCGCAAATTATCGCACCGGCAAAGAGATCGATCGCTTTTCATTTTAAATATATGGACTTCAGTCGACTCGTTTTACCGTAATGCTCATCAAAGCCAAAAGCCTCCAAATGAATTTTTCCGCTTTTATGCAGGCTGACGATGGCCCATGCGTACATGCGGTCTTGCGGATTGCTAGCGTCCGCTTTTGCTACCGAAAATGGTGAGCCGCCGGTGCCGACCATGATTTGCCAAGCTTTGCCGCCAGTGGCGAGGGTCGGTTGCATGGCGTTGAAGACGTGTTGATGTCCGCAGAAATACGTCGCCTTATATTGCTCTATGCTGCGCCAGAAGGCGTCTTTATTTTCTGGATATTTGTCGATGCCGTCGGTACCTATATCCGCCTTGTATGCATAGGTAAACGCGGGTTTGTGGCCGAACACAAAGTAATTCTTTGCGCCGCGCTCGCTGGCTTTTTGCAGGTCTTCTGCCAGCCAGTGTGTTGGTGCGTGGCCATCGTTGCCTACCGGGTCGGTATTGATCACGACGAAATGATTGCCTGCTACATCAAATGAATAACTCAGTTGCGCTTGCGTGGTTTGGATGTGGTCTGCGCCCGCGATTGCCGGGGCATTCTCCAGGTCGAAGGCGGTAAGCTCGGTGCCGGTAATGTCTTTCCAACGCGCTGCATCGACGATCAGGTCGCCCATATTCTCGCGCCAGCTTTCTTCACTGCTGCTGTTGGCAATTTTCTTGACCTTGCCCTTGGCGTCGATGGATTTTTCCTGCACTTCATGATTGCCCGGAACCGGGAAAACATAGGTGCCGGTTTCCATCAAATTCGCAGCCAAACCGCGCCAGTAAGCGTATTGCCGGTTGAGCGTAGGCTTATCTGTGGAGTAACCCATGATCATGTCGCCATTGAAGAACAGGGCTTGCGGCTTCTTGGCCTGAATCTCGCGCATGATGCGCGTGAGCGCCTTGGTGTTCTGTAGCCATAGCTGGTCTTGCTTATGGATGGCGCTGTCAGGGTCGCCGCGCGAATCGCCTACAGTGGCGAAAGACATGACGACTGGATCGCGACGGCCAGTCGATCGAGCCGATGCAGCCGACGCGGAAAAGTGGATTAAGTAAAGTAATGCAATCAGGTTGATGACTAACTTCTTGATCAAGTTGCTTTGTGATTGGGTCATGGTGCGACTCTTTTGAGGGAATGTGATTTAAAGAAAAAAGCCATGCCGATAAACATCGACATGGCTTGCATTTTTGAGGTCGGCGGCACATATTTTCGTCATTCCCGCGGAGGCGGGAATCCAGTATTTTTTGCGCGAAGCACTCCGATATTGGCGCTACGCGTAATGAACGAGCTGGATTCCCGCCTCCGCGGGAATGACGTGATTGTATTTTTAAAAATCAGCAGACACTGACAAGGTCCAGCTACGCTCAGGAATAAAAGTATATTGATCGAACGCCAGACCTTTTTTATTCGGCACTATCGAGGTCGTGCTGTGCTTGTTTAAAATATTGTTCAAGCCAAGTTGTGTCTTGAGGTTTTTGACCAGGCCGCCTATCGCTCTCCAGCGATATCCGATCGTCAAATCTTCCGTAGTGCAGGCGGCTATTTTGTAGGCCGCAGGTTCGCCGTCTTTGGCATATTGTTCGCCTACCGTTTTAGCGATGACTGAGCCGAACAGGCCATTGGCCGAATACAATAGGCCAGCGGTCGAGGTGGAACCCGGTACCTTGGCCACCCGTAAGCCGGTGTCCTTGGCCTTGGCGCTATTTTGCGAAGCATTCAAATGCAAGGAAAATCCGCTGCCGAGATACAAAGTTGCTGCCGCCTCTATCCCTTTATAGACCACACCGCCTTGATTGAAATAGACTAAATCATTGCCGCTGCCGGTAGACGAAATTTTATTGTTGAAATCAATTTGGTAAACGTTGGCGTCGAAGGCCAGGTTCTGCGATTGATGCACCGTGCCTAACTGGTAGTTGCTTGAGGTTTGTGGTTTTGGAGTGCTTAGGTTTGGATTGTTAACATAAAACATTGACAGATCCGGCACCAAAAATCCCTTGGCCGTTTGCGCGTAAGCCGACCAGTTTTTATTCAGGCTGTAGTTCGCCGTCAAGAAAGGCAAGGTCGTGGTGTAGGTCTGCTGTGCAGTTGTTGCGATACGTGTGCCTTGATTGACCGGCGCAGTCAATGAGCGCTGGAAATTCACGTATTTCACGCCAGGCGTGATCGTCCATGCCTCAGCTGCAGCCCATTCAAATTCGACGAAGGGCTGGTATTGCTTCCATGAAGAGCGCTGGTCGTAGGCGACGTTTTTTGGTGCGGTAGCTTCTTTAGGATTAGGCAGATTCAGTGTCCAATCAATGTTAAAAGTATGCCGGTCGGTATTCGATTGCTCTAGCCATAAGCCGGCACGCAGCAAGCCCGCTTCCATCTTGTTGGTGAGCTTGAAGATGTCGCCAATGACGCGATAGGAGTTGAGTTTGTTATAGCCTGGCACATCCTTATTGCCGGCCGCTGCGGCTTTGGTGCCGTTGGCGGTGGCACCGCTGGCATCCTGGCCTGAGTAAGTGTCATTGTTGTAGGCGTAGGTGTACAACGTGTTGTCGATCGTCCAACCAGAGAAATTTGATTGCAGATGGATATAGTCGAAATCGGTCTGTTTATTATTGTAGTTGTAGCCAAAATAATTTTGGCTGGTAGGGTCATTATTTAACGCATAGTTTCTGCCATATTTCTCAACTTGTGCCAAGGTCACTCCGCCTTTGTCAGGGGTGAAGCTATGGATCTTGTTGTAAGTGGAAAATGCAGTTAACTTAGTGTCGCGGCCGAGTGGGAGTTGCGCCTTCAATTGATAGTTGTCTTCGGTCACACCGCTGTAGCTCAGATAGCCATCTGTGGTCAAGCGCGAGACGTTGAACATCAGCTTGCCATCCTTCAAATTCGACAAGTCGCCGGTGTCGATTTGCGCGCCCAGCATGCGTGTATTCCACGAGCCGAAAGTGCTATACGGCGTGAAATTGAATTCGTGCGATAACTCTTTAGAATACAAATTGATCGATCCGCCAAAGGTCGCCTGACCTAAATTGCTGGCATTGCCAGGGCCACGTTCGATCACCATGCCGCCAATGATGCGTGCCGGAAAATACGAAGTGGAGTGGTGTGAAGGATCGTTGGTGTCGCCAAATGGAATGCCGTCGTAGGTGATGTTGTATTCACCGTCTTGAAAGCCGCGTAAGCTCACTTTGGATTCTGACAGGCCCGGGCCATTTGCTGAGACGCCGCCGCCTATGCTTGGCGCAATCCGAGCCACGGCATTGAAATCGGCCAGCGGTGTGACGGATTGCTCGATGAAAGTTGCGCTGATGATGGATTGTGGCTGGGTGGCTGTCAATGATGCCTGCACAGGCGCACGATTAGAAACGCTGGATCCCTTGATGACGACTTTGGCGGTAATCGCTTCTGCATCGAGTGCCGATGGTGCTTCGCTATCAACGATTACGGGCGCAGTTTGCGCATGCAAGTTGTGGTTCGCCATCAGAGCCAGGGCGAGCAATACTTGCGCTGACATGAGGTGGCGGGCGAATCGGCGTTGGCTGTTGTTCATCTTGGTTTCCGTTTGCTTTGCGTATTTAAAAAACGAAAGTGTAGAAAACCAATATGACTCCAAGATGAACTACGCATGACAGTTTCGTGACACTACAACAAACGGGAATTGATAACCCTCACTGTGAATTGCACAACCATTCTTTAATCGCCTGCGCTACCCATGCGCCATCGTCCAAAGGCAAATCGTGGCCGGCGGCAGGGTGCGTTTTGATGGAGCATGACCATTTTTTTGCTAAGGTAATTGAACATGCAGAATTCACTAATTTATCTTGAAGACCAGCTAATAATAGTATCGGCACGGCAGGCGCTGCATCAGGGGCCCGGAAACGCATTGCCGCGAACAATTGCCGCAAAATATTCATGCGCGTGATCGGAAATTCGCTAGCGTAGCGTCGCCATTTCTGCAAAATTTCTTCTGCTCCTGAAGCACCAGTCAGATTGCTGGTGATGCGGAGTATCAGCGCTTCACGTTGTGCCATTGATCCTTGAAGCAGGCAGCGAAACAGGGCGGGGTAATTGGCCGGACGCAAACGCTGGTAAAAAGGATTGTGCGGAGCCACGCTGGTATTGATCAACACCAGTTTTTCTAATTCATCGGGATAGCGCTCAGCCCATGCCACCGCCACCATCGCACCTAAGGACAAGGCCAGTACACGATACGGTGGCGTGTGACCGGATTGCATGAGCTGGGCACGGCAATGTTGCGCCATATCTGCCACTCTGTTCAGGCTGGTCTCTGCATGTAATTGGCCGTTGCCGGGGAAGTCAATGGTGACGATATCCTGTGCTGGCATTGCAGCATGAAATTGTGCTGGGAATTCCCCCCAGTGGCGCGACTCCCGCATTAGGCCACGCAACAATACCCAGGTGGTCATGGCCGATACCAGCGAGCGACCGCGCGCTCTTGCAGGCGACATCTGCCCGGGCCCGTGCTGATCCAGTTTTCGTGGCTACAGGCGGCGCGCATTAAAAAATCCAGCCATACCGTATGGCTGCGCAAGACTCTTTGTAATCTATGCTCGGCAGTCGGATTGAACATGCCGTGGCGCGAGAATAATTGCCGGGGGTTTTTCTTCACCCATAGCCACGAACCCATTTCTAGAGTCAGCGGTAAAAAGGTCTTGTCCGGCTGTTGCTGCGCTTGCAGATACAGGTAATCCCAAATGTCGCCATGGGTACGGTATTGCAGGCTTTGTGGTTCAAACAGGTAACGATGGTTAGGATGGGTTTGCTCGAACAATTCTTCCAGCGATAAGATGTCGGCTAAATGCGCTATAGGATGAACGCTGTGCGCATGCGGAAACCAAACGCGGTCGCGCAGGCCAAAGCCAGAATGACAATCTACCGCGATGCTGAACTTGCGTCCCAATAATTGCTCTTGTACGGTTCTGCATAGCGCCTGGTTTTCCATTTCCATTTCTGCCCCAGCGGCACCACGGTACCAGGGAAAATGCGCGCTGTAGCGATGTCCGCCCAAAAGAAACGGTACCTTGCCAGCCGCTTCAACCGGGGCATTGCGCATCAAATCGACACCATTTGGATTGCAGCGGGTTGATTGCCACATGCCACCCGGATTAACCAAGGGCATAAACACCAGGCGCACTTCCTGTAACATTTGATGCAGGCTTTTATCCCATGCCAGACGTGACAGTAAGCCGCGCATAAAATTCAACAGGACTTGGGTTCCGATACGCTCTAGTCCATGAATGCCGGCAAAAAAACCAATCGCGGGCAGACGTGGATCGGGGTTGCCTAGCGCCAGTTGATACACTGGGAAAGAACGATGTTTCACACTAATTTCGCAAGTTGTGCTGACTTCAAGATGGCCTTTGCCAAGGGCTATGATACGTTCTAACTCGCGTAATTCAGGCAGGGCTGGCATGAGAATGGATGGAAGAATAATGAAATTAAAGAGTGCATAAGTTAGCCATGCTAGTGGAGTAATGTTGGGAAAGCAAGGTGTATGCATTCTGGTTTATGATTTCGCCTTGTTCCCATTTTTCTTGATGGAAGAGAAATTTATCGTCACAAAAAGATGTTCTTGTATAAATGCAATAAATTGTTTATATTATTTAGGTGTTTACGTACTTGCGTACTTTGATCTATTCATAGTCTCATTTTAGGAGCTTGTCATGGCAACAGCATCAATCAAGAAAATCGCATCGCCGGTTAAGGCGCCCATAGTGCCTGGTAAAAAGATCGCTACTGCCGCGGCGAAAGTACGCGCAGTTAAGCCTGCGCTTAAAGCAAAGCCACAGGCAGCTGTAAAAGCGCCAGCGGCAGTAGTGCTGAAGCCAGCGCTGCCAGTGAAGGCTGCAACTAAGCCAGCAACTAAGCTCGCAACTAAGCCAGCGATTAAGCCAGTAACTAAGTCAGCAACTAAGCCAGCAACTAAGCCAGTGGCAAAGAAACTCGATAAAGCCGCGGCCAAGCCGGTAGCGGCAACTGTGACTACGGCACAGGCAAAAGAGAAAGTAAAAAAAGCCAAATTGGTGCGGGATAGTTTTACCATGCCAGAAGCCGAATATGCGGTATTGAGCCATGTTAAAAAAGCCTGCCTGAGCGCAGGTATCGAAGCGAAGAAAAGCCAGCTCTTGCGTGTGGGTTTGCTGTTGTTGAGTAAAACGGATGTGGCTAGTTTAAAAACGCTCATCGCCAACCTCGAACCACTCAAGGCAGGCCGTCCTAAAAAAGACAAATAATCTGGATAAAATGGATCGCCCTTTCCGGGGTGATTTCGATAAAAGCTCGCCCAAGTAGCCTCGGCCTGAACAGCCGGGGCTGTTGTTTTTTTATCTGTCATAAAACCGACATATAACTGTCATAGTCTTGAAGTATTTCTCAATTAATCTTCGTTCGTCAATCGAACGAAGAGGAAAAAATGAGAAACTTAAGTACATCAGCAGACGAAAATCCAGGTAACGCTAAGTTGAGCTTAAGCCTGGCCAGTACCGCCAAGGAAATCAAGGAAGTTCAGCGCCTGCGCTATAAAGTGTTCATCGAAGCCTTGGGCCTATCTGCATTGGCTAATTCTGATGGCCTCGATAAGGATGAATTCGACGATCATTGTGATCACCTGATCGTGCGCGACAACAAGACCCTGAAAGTAGTCGGCACCTACCGCATTCTCGGGCCGAATGCCGCGCGCCATATCGGGCGCTATTATTCCGAAACTGAATTTGATTTGTCGCGCCTGGAAAATATACGCGGCAACATCGCCGAAGCGGGGCGCTCATGCATACATCCGGATTATCGTGGCGGCGCGGTGATCATGATGCTCTGGTCCGGTCTTGCCGCGTATATGCAACGTGAGCGTTGCACTTATCTGATCGGTTGCGCCAGCATTAGCCTGGCTGATGGCGGGCACAATGCCGCAGCCATTTATCGCGGGCTGCAAGAATCGTCTTTCTCTCCGCTTGAATATCGCGTCACACCGAAATTGCCATTTCCTTTCGAGAATTTGGACGTAGGCCATGTCGCCCGGATCCCGCCTTTGCTCAAGGGATATTTGCGTGCGGGTGGTTGGGTCTGTGGTGACCCGGCATGGGACCCTGATTTCCATTGTGCTGATCTGTTCATGATGCTGCCATTGGTGAATCTGGATAATCGCTATGCCAAGCACTACGGTACCGAAGGATCAGAAAAATAAAAAACGCTGGCCAGCCAGTTTTTTACAACAGAAACTGGCTTTGGCAAATTAAGCGCTAAATAATTACATAACAGAACGGCCATTTTTCATAGAGCCGTCATAAATTTTATGTACTTTAGGGGACATCGAGCTGGCAATCATTGCCGTGTGAATTATTTTGGAGTCCCCCATGCAAATCCTGATTAATCCTGTCGTTGCCCTGATGGGCCGCTTGCGGCTTATTCCTAAATTTCTCATTGTGGCTGTTTTATTCGCCGCACCGGCGCTAGTCGTTGCGGCTTTGCTTCTGAATGAACTGAATAAATCCATCTCCTTGACAGAGAAAGAACGCATAGGTGTAAGCCAGGTAGTGCTGGTCCAGGACCTGCTGCGATTGACACAGCAACATCGGGCACTACGCCATTTAGCATTGGCAGGCAATCTACCCGCCGGCGTAGCGGCTTTAAAAACACAGGCTGAAGTCAGTGCAAAATTGGTGGAACTCGATACTTTGCAGAAAGCGCATCCTGAGATGGAGCTAGCCTCTGCCTTCAATCTGAATATGCAAGCTTGGGCGACTTTGGTTCAGGCGATACCGGGAGCAAAAGCGAAAGAAAGTTACCTCGCCCATACCGCCTTGATCGATCAGTTAGCTAAACTGAGCAGCAGTATCGCCGATCATTCTCATCTCAGTTTAGACCCCGAGGTCGACACTTATTACCTCATCCATGTTTTTTCAAAAGCCTTGCCGGAACTTGCCAACGTCATTGCTGATATCGCTGCGCGCGGAGCGCCGTATATCGATACAGGCTTATTAGCGCCGAACGAAGATGTCCTGATCAATGCCAATATCATGTGGGCAAAGCGCGATATAGATCGTTTGCCGGCACAACTGGAGGCTATGTTTCGTGAGAATTCCACTCTCAAGGAACAAATCGAGTCACCACAAGTTGCGATTGCCAGCAATTTAAAATTTTTGGATAGGGCAAGAAGCGAAGTCTCAAATGCAGTCGATCAAACCAATGGCACAGAATTTTTGGCGGCTGGAACACAGAGTGTAGATGCCTTATATACCTACGCCAGTACCGCAGGTAAATTGCTGGATGCGACGCTTGCCGCTCGCATTGAACGCAATGTTTTCAATCGGAACCTGATGCTTGCGGCAATCTTGCTGACCTTGCTGATTGCGACGTATTTATTGGCGGGGTTCTATTTGTCTTTTTCGCGTGAGTTACGAAAATTGAGTCATGCCGTCGAGAGTGTCACAAGCGGCAACTTGAGCAATCAAATCTTATCCGAAGGCAAAGACGAAGTCGCGCAATTACTCAATGCCTTCGATGGCATGCGCCAAGTTCTGGCAGGCTTGGTTGCAGAGATACGGTTAAGCACAGATTCAATCTCTACTGCCTCAAGTGAAATTGCGCTAGGCAATGCGGATCTGTCGACACGTACCGAACATCAAGCCAGTTCGCTGGAAGAAACCTCAGCATCGATGGAAGGGTTGACCGTTGCGGTCAAACAAAATACCCAAAGTGCCCGGCAAGCGAATCAGAATGCGATTTTTGCCGCAGAAATCGCAAGAGAAGGTGGTGTCGCGGTGACACAAATGATGACGATGATGGATGCGATACAGTGCTCTTCGCAAAAAATTGGTGACATTATCGGCGTGATCGATGGCATTGCGTTTCAAACGAATATCCTGGCCTTGAATGCCGCAGTCGAGGCTGCAAGGGCCGGTGAACAAGGCCGGGGCTTTGCCGTGGTGGCGACCGAGGTGCGTAATCTGGCACAGCGCTCGGCCAGTGCCGCCAAAGAAATAAAATCCTTGATCACGACCTCGGTAGAGCAGGTTGGCGCGGGCAGTTGTCAAGTGCAAAGCGCTGGGCAAACCATGCAAGAAATTGTGCGCTCGATTGATGCGCTGACCTGCAATATGCGCGACATCAGCTTAGCTAGTGCCGGACAGCAAGCTGGCATTGAGCAGGTCCATCTAACCTTGAGTCAGCTTGATGAGATCACCCAGCAAAATGCGGCTTTGGTGGAGCAGGCGGCGGCCGCGGCAGGGAGTATGCACGAGCAGAGCATACTTCTCACCAAGGCAGTCGCAGTGTTTACTTTAGAGGATGAGTCCTTAGTTGAGTCATTCCCGACACAGCGAAATCAAACGGAAGAAAGCAATAATATACCTCGATTGAGTGGCTCAAAGAAGTTGGCGCAAGCGCCGCTGACAATACCGCGAAGTGCAACCCGCATACGTTTAATGCAAGCCCGCTAATGGCCTCACCGCAAACTTCAGCGCAAACCGCAATGATCGTTGGCGAATCGCATTTATTTAAACCTTAAAATCTAAGTCTAAAAATCCAAGTCAACAAATCGTGAATCAATCTCCCATCACTATGTCGAGTTTCGGCTATAAGCGCCTTAGCGTGTTCATCAAAGATAGCTACCATCATTTCTTGATCTGGCCGCTTATTTGCGTCGTCTTATTTTTCTTTCTTTGGATATTCACGTACAACAAAATCGAAGACGATAAAAAATATCTGCAAATTAATGCGCTAAAAGATGTCAGCGCCATATCCAGCTCCTATGCACAATATCTGACTCGTAGCCTGGAGCAGATAGACCAGGTTACCAAGCACGTAAAATTTGATTGGGAAACCTCGCGCGGCAAATTGCGTCTGGAAGATTTACGGGTCCAGGGTCTTTTTATCGCGCCACAATTTACCCGCGTAGCGATACTCGATAAGGCAGGAAATACCTTGACGTCCACCGTGTCGAATCGACCGAGACTGGATGAAAATTTGCGCTGGTCGCTCTTGTTTCATCAACAAAATAATTCAAGTGAAATGCAAATTGTCTTCCCCGATCGGCTCAATGGAGAAGGCAAACAGGTTCTGCAGTTCACACGTAGGCTCGAGGCAGCTGACGAAAGTTTTGACGGCGTCGTAGTGATCTCGGTTGATACCGCCTATTTCACCACTTTTTTTGATGAGCAAAGTGTAGGTAAATTTGGTTTGTTATTGGTTTTGGGGAGTGAGCGTCTCAATGGCATATCGCGTATCGGCAATACTTTACACATAGAAAATAGCGCGACTTTCAATAAGTTGATTCCTTCGGATGCAGACATAGGCGCAAAGTACGTTATCGACACTAGCTATTTCATCGATAAACAATCTCGCTTTCTCGGTTGGCACAGCCTAAGCGCTTACCCAATCACCGCCGTCATCGGCTTGTCTAGAGCTGAGTTGCTTTCGGCTTACCAGGCATCTTGGAATAATGCTAAAAACATGGCGATCGTTGCTAGCATTTTTTTATTTTTGTTCACCATCGTTGCGACCCGCATGTCTGTCACTTTGGCATGGCGAAAATATCAGGAAAAAGAAATTCAAGATACCTATAGGCTTGCGACAGAAGGTGCTGAAAATGGTTTTTATATGCTCAACACCTTACATGATGAACATGGGGAAATCGTTGATTTTTTGTATGTGGATTGTAATGCGCTAGGGGCTAAATTTTTCGGCTTGAACCGTGACGAATTAATCGGCGTGAAACTCTCATCCTTGCAGAATGATAATTATTTCAAGGTGTTGCTGGATATCTATAGTAAGGCGATGGAGACCGGGTTTCATGAGGATGAATTCCAGGTGCCGCCGGATAGCCCGATAGAGTTTTCCTGGGCGCGCCGCCGCTTGGCTCGATCAGGCTCTGGTCTTGCCGTCACCATTAGCGATATCAGTATCAGAAAGCAGACTGAGCGAGAATTGGTGCAATTGGCAAATAAAGATGAACTCACCGGTTTGTATAATCGTCATTGGTTGCTGAAGCATCTACCGCTGGCCTTGGACCGGGCAAGAACGGGGCAATACATGCTGGCAATTCTATTTGTTGATCTGGATGGTTTTAAAGATGTCAACGATACGCGCGGACATGCGGCGGGGGATCAATTACTGAAGTCGGTTTCATCGCGCCTGCAATCAGTTTTGCGGCCAACCGATCATGTGATACGGTTAGGCGGCGATGAATTTGTTATTTTGTTAGAGCCAGTTTATGAAGAGCATAAATCTGCCAACGTTGCGGATAGAATTTGTGAATCATTTGAGCAGGCCTTTCTCTGGAATGGCGACAAGCTACAGATGAGTGCTTCAATCGGCATTAGCCTTTTTCCACGTGATGGCGATGACACTGAAACACTGCTCAAGAGCGCGGATATTGCCATGTATTCAGTCAAGGCGGCAGGTAAAGATCACTACAATTTTTTTAGGCCCGAGCTTTACGAAAATTTAAAAAAGCGCTTCGAACTAGAGCAGGCCTTGATACAGGCACTAGAGTTAGATCAATTTGTTTTGCATTACCAACCACGGGTAGACGCAAGCTCTGGCCGGATGGTGAGCATGGAAGCCTTGGTCCGCTGGAACCATCCTGAACATGGTGTGATCTCGCCTTTGGAATTTATACCCATCGCGGAAACCTCTGGCTTGATACTGCGAATTGGCGAACGTGTCATGGATCTTGCCTGCGCACAAATTGCAGCGTGGCAGCGGAAAAATATGGCCTTGGTGCCGGTTTCCATTAACGTTTCTGCGCGGCAGTTTCAAGCGGGAGATCTGCACTCTAAACTTCAAACTTGCCTGGAAAAACATCAGGTCGACTCACAGTTCTTGGAGGTTGAGATTACCGAATCAGCGATGATGGGTGAAAGCAGTTCGGTGCTCGCCGAGCTGGTGGCGATCAGAGCGCTGGGCATAGAATTGTTAGTCGATGATTTTGGCACTGGCTACTCTTCACTGTCGCAATTGCAAAGATTAGACATGGACGTGCTTAAAGTAGATCGTGTTTTTACTGAGGAATTAGGTAAGTCGGCAGAAGGTGAAATCTTCTTCAAGGCCATCGTCTCAATGGCCCATGCGCTTGATATGCGTGTGGTTGCAGAGGGTGTGGAAACACCAGAACAGTTGACTATTTTACAGGCGCTGAACTGCGATGAAATTCAAGGGTATTTAGTGTCGCGCCCGGTACCACCTGAGCAAATGGCTAGCCTGATGCGAAAAGAATTTCTGTTGCCTAATGTGGCGCTGAATATAGCGGCGGCTTAATGGTAAGAAATAGTTCTCAAATGCTATCGTAGTCTATAAATTATTTAAATTTTTCTATCTGTTTCAGAGCTGACTAGAGCAAGTTTAAATATCACTTAGCTAGTGCAGATAAATCAGCTTGTTTTTTTCCTGATTCGGGCTATGCTGTCTTTTTGCTTGTTCCTATTACGCATTCACCGTCAGAGGAAATCATGGTAACTACACAAGAAGCTGCACTGCTCAGTGCGACCTATCCTAATGTTCGTGATGTGGTGCAAAGACGGAATGCCTTGATGGCGATGACAATAAATAGGGGAGTGGGTTTGCAAAATTCTGTCAGCACCATGTGTGCGATGGAATACCTGCATTCTGAAGGCGTGCCACGCCAGATCGCGCAACGCGTGCTGTCGCAACCTAACAAACGGCGTTCGCTTACTTGATATTAGATAAAAATCACTTCACGACCAAATCAGGCGTCATGATGGCTTTCAGGTAAGTTTGTATCCCAGCCTCGCCTTTTGATTTTTGTGTAATCCACCAAACATTGCCTTTGCGTATGGCGCATTCTTCCTGGCGTGGTGTGATCAGGTGGGCTGCAACTTGCCCGAGGTAGGGTTGATGCCCGATGATCATGACTGGATCACGACTATTTGGCCAATTCGCTACCGCCAAAACGGCTCCTACCGTGGCATCAGGTGCCAGCTCATGGATGACTTTGAACTTGCGGTCTAGCGCCTCCATGGTCTCTCTGGTTCTTAGCGTAGGGCTGACGAGTATGCGACAGCTTTCCGGTAAATTACTGTCTAGCCAGTAGGCCATTTTATTTGCCTGCTTGATGCCTTTTGCCGTCAACTTGCGCGCCTCGTCCGGCAAGTCTGGTCCGCTTTGTTCGGCTTCTGCGTGGCGCCAGAGTATAAGATCCATGTTTGCCTATTATTTATAAACTAACTGTCGAAATTAGAACCCAGCAATTCCATCAAATGCCGCTGTGCACAGAACGGTGTTTGTTTGGAGCGTGGTTTTTTCTGCTCATAACTTCCGTCGGTATCGAGTACCCAGGCATTGGTGTTGTCCTTCAAGTAAGGATCGACTCCTTCAGACATGACGCGTTTTTTTAGCGATTTTTCTAAAACAGGAAAGGCAACTTCGATACGCCGGAATAGGTTGCGGCTCATCCAATCGGCACTGCCGAGATAGGTGTCGTGCGCCAGATCATTTCTAAAGTAATAGATACGGCTATGTTCCAGGAAACGCCCGATAATCGACCTGACTTTGATGTTCTCAGACAAGCCCGGCACGCCAGGTCGCAGCGTGCATGCACCACGTACAATTAAATCGATTTTTACACCATCAGCCGAGGCCGCATATAAGGCGCGGATGACGGTTTCATCCACCAAGGCATTCATCTTGGCAATGATGCGCCCCGGCCGGCCTTCACGCGCGACTCTGGCTTCATTGCGAATGGCTTTAATGATTTGCGGTTGTAAGGCAAAGGGCGCCAGCCATAGATAATCGAGCTTCTTGGGTTTGGTGAGGCCAGTGAGATGAATAAACACTTCATTCACTTCGGCGGCAAGTTGCGGATGTGCCGTCAGCAGGCCAAAATCCGTATAAAACTTGGTCGTTGTCGGATGATAGTTACCGGTGCCGAGATGGGCATAGTGGCGTAGTACGCCGCCTTCTTCACGACGTATCACCAGTGCGAGTTTCGCATGGGTTTTTAGCCCAACCACGCCATACACGACTTGCGCGCCAGCGCGCTCTAACCGGTCTGCCCAGTTGATATTCGCTTCTTCATCAAAGCGCGCCATCAGTTCGACAATCACGGTGACTTCTTTGCCCTGACGTGCTGCCGTGATCAGCGATTCCATCAAATCTGAATTCATCCCGGTACGATAGATGGTCTGTTTGATTGCCAGGACATTTGGATCTAAGGATGCAGAACGGATGAAATCGATGACGGTCTGAAACGGTTGGAAAGGGTGATGCAATAAAACATCTTGTTTGCTCAGCAGGCTAAAAATATCGGTGTTGCTATATTTGGGATTGGCTTTGGCCGAGAATGGCGGGAAACGCAAATTGCTTTGTTTCACGTGATCGACCAGCTCAGATAATCTGACCATATTGACCGGGCCATCCACGTGATACAAGCGTTCTTTGTCGAGGGAAAATTGCTGCAATAAAAATAGGGACAGCTCTTCCGGACAGTTTTTTGCTACCTCTAAGCGTACCGCCAGGCCAAATTGACGGCCTTGCAATTCGCCCTGCAGGGCATGCCTGAGATTTTTTACCTCTTCTTCGTCTACCCATAAATCACTGTCGCGGGTGACGCGGAACTGTGAATACGCCAAGACTTCGCGGCCGTTAAACAGGTCGCCGATATGGGCATGAATCACTGACGATAACAGGCACATGCAAGTGCCTTTATTTGATAATTCGTCGGGCAAGCGGATTACCCTGGGCAAGACCCGCGGTGCTTTGACGATGGCGATGGCGGTACCACGGCCAAACGCATCTTTGCCCGCCAGCGACACAATGAAGTTAAGACTTTTGTTGACCACCAGCGGGAAGGGGTGCGCCGGGTCTAAGCCTATCGGGGTTAATAATGGCCGGACTTCCCTATCAAAATATTCTTTAATCCAGGCCCGTTGCGCTTCATTTCTTTCGGTATGGCGGACCAGGTGTATGCCTTTTTTGGCCAGTTGCGGCAAGATTTCGCTATTCAATACGCCATACTGACGCGACACCAGTTCGTGACATTCCGTGCTAATCCTATCCATCATGGCCAGAAAAGCCGGATGCGACGCGATTTCGCCGTCAATCGTGTTTTGCGCCAAAAGACTGGCAACGCGCACTTCAAAAAACTCGTCCAGATTGCTACCAACGATACACAAGTAGCGCAAACGCTCCATCAGGGGAATGCTGCGATCTTCCGCTTGCGCCAGGACGCGCCAGTTGAAGGCGATCTGCGATGTCTCACGGTCAAGAAAAATCGCCGAGCGAGGCAAACCTGTCCGCGCCATCAGTGCGCTTTCGCTTTCATTTACTTGCTTGGACGGTTTCACGTTTTCCGCTTTCAATGCTGGCTCGATCTCTGGAGATAAGGGAGTATTTACTTGCATCACAATTCGCATGTCACAACAATCGTTATATATGGTGTAGACGATTGTAGTGATGCAATGTGACAACTATATGACAAATTGTGACAGCAAATATGACTATTTCATTGAGGTTTAACATAAGTCATAATCTTGTCATATTTGGTCATTACAGTTCGTTTCGTGGTTCCGCATTCTTATTTTATTGTCTAAATTTAAACCCGAGGTGAATATGCAAGGCTATCGTATTGTTAAATCGTTGGTGATCGCTGCCAGTGCTGCGTTCTCTTTCTCTGTTGCACCTACCGTACTGGCTGCCGATATTACTGGTGCTGGCGCGACCTTTCCTTACCCAATTTATGCAAAATGGGCTGAGGCTTACAAGAAAGCAACTGGCAATGGCCTGAACTATCAGTCTATTGGATCTGGCGGTGGTATCAAGCAAATCAAAGCTAAGACAGTCGATTTTGGTGCATCGGATATGCCATTGAAGAGTGAAGAATTAGATGCCGAAGGCCTGATTCAGTTTCCGGCAATCATCGGCGGTGTGGTGCCAGTTGTGAATATTGAAGGTATGGAAGCAGGCAAATTGAAGATGACTGGCGACGTTCTGGCTGGCATTTACATGGGCAAGATCACGAAATGGAACGCGGCAGAAATCGTTGCGATTAACCCAGGTTTGAAGTTGCCTGCAGAAGAAATTACTGTTGTGCATCGCTCAGACGGATCTGGTACAACATTCCTGTGGACCGATTTCTTGTCCAAGGTAAATGCTGAATTCAAAACTGTCGTTGGTTCTTCGACCGCAGTTAAATGGCCAGTTGGTTTGGGTGGCAAGGGCAATGAAGGTGTTGCAGCCAGCGTTAAGCAAATCAAGAATTCTATCGGTTATGTTGAGTATGCTTTTGTTAAGCGCAACAAAATGACTTATACCTTGTTGAAAAATGCGGATGGTCAATTTGCTACGCCAGATGACGAGAATTTCAAAGCGGCAGCGGCAGGTGCAGATTGGGCAAAAGCGCCAGGTATGTATCTGGTACTGACTAACCAACCAGGTAAAATCACTTGGCCTATCACTGGCGCCTCATTTATCTTGATGCACAAGGCTCAGGCCGATGCAGAAAAAGGCAAAGAAGTGTTGAAGTTTTTTGACTGGGCATTCAAAAATGGTGGTGCGATGGCAACAGAATTGGAATATGTTTCCTTGCCTGCTCCTGTCACAAAGATGATAGAAGAAAACTGGAAAGCCAAGATCAAGGATGCTTCTGGTAAGGCGATTTTGTAATCAAAGTATTACCTTCAGTATTTCAGGTAAATTTGTATAAGTAATTTATTGCGGTAAAAATCGATAGGCAGATATCTCTTGGTGGATGTCTGCCTATTCAAAAATTGATTGATCAAAAAAATCCATGCCTACCCAACAAGCTGAAATCTCTATGTCAGTTATCCCGCCCGATATGAGTGTTACCAGACAAAATTCTGAACGAGATTCAAGCTCACCCGTCGATATGGCCGCGGTGATGCGGCGCCAGCAATGGCAAGATTTTTTGTTTCACAAATTGACCTTCAGTTTTGCCTTGCTGGTATTGCTGGTGTTGGTCGGTATTATTATTTCTCTGTTTATAAATGCCTGGCCCGCAATGAAGGAATTTGGTTTCGCGTTCGTCACGACCATAGAATGGGATCCGGTGAACGATAAATACGGTGGCCTGATCGCCATCGTCGGCACCTTGGCCACATCGGCGATTGCCCTGCTGATTGCCTTTCCGATTAGCTTCGGTATTGCTTTGTTCCTGACCGAAATTTGCCCGCCTTGGCTTAAGCGCCCACTAGGCACTGCTATAGAATTATTGGCCGGCGTGCCCAGTATTATTTATGGCATGTGGGGCCTGTTTGTTTTCGCGCCATTATTCTCCAATTATGTGCAACCTGCGCTGGCCGCCACCTTAGGGAAATTGCCCGTCATCGGCGCTTTATTTTCTGGCCCCATGATAGGCATAGGCATTTTGACTGCCGGGATTATTTTGGCCGTGATGATTATTCCCTTCATTTCATCTGTCATGCGTGATGTGTTTGAAGTAGTGCCACCAGTGTTGAAAGAGTCGGCGTATGGCCTTGGCTGCACCAAATGGGAAGTGGTCAGAAAGATTGTATTACCTTACACAAAAATTGGCGTGGTCGGTGGCGTGATGCTGGGCTTGGGACGTGCGTTGGGTGAGACCATGGCGATTACTTTTGTGATCGGTAATGCGCACAAACTCTCCTGGTCTTTATTCGCGCCGGGAAATAGCATCGCCTCGACCTTGGCGAACGAATTTGCCGAAGCCGAAACGGTATTGCATACCTCATCATTATTTCTGCTCGGGCTGATCCTTTTTGTGATTACCTTTGTGGTTTTGTCTGCAGCCAAATTGATGTTGCTAGGCTTGAGTAAAAGAGAAGGGGCAAAATAATGGATAACAAAAATATCGATGTAAAAAATCCTGTGTATCAGCGACGTTTAAGAATGCACAAGATGGGTATCGCTTTATCCTCTTTGGCGATGGCGATCGGCGTATTTTTCCTGATGTGGATCTTATTTACTTTATTGATCAAAGGCGTCACTGCCTTGAGCCCAAGCCTATTTATTGAAACCACACCGGCTCCGGGTAGCGATGGCGGCGGTCTCATGAATGCGATAGTCGGTAGCCTGTTGATGGTCGGCTCGGCTACCTTAATAAGTACGCCTATCGGTATTCTGGCGGGTATCTATTTAGCTGAGTATGGCGACAAGACCTGGTTTGGCGGCGTCACGCGCTTTGTCACCGACATTATGTTATCTGCACCGTCTATCGTGATTGGCCTGTTCGTGTATGCGATTTATGTCTTTCACGTTAAACATTTTTCTGGTTGGGCCGGTAGTTTTGCCATATCCCTGATTGCCATTCCTGTCATTGTCCGCACCACAGATAATATGCTCGGCCTGGTACCAACCAGTTTGCGTGAAGCCGCTTTTGCGCTTGGTGCGCCGCGTTGGAAAGTCGCATTGCTGATACGTCTGCGCGCCGTCAAGGCCGGTGTCATGACCGGTATTTTATTGGCTGTGGCGCGCATTTCTGGCGAGACTGCACCCTTGTTGTTTACTGCCTTGAACAATCAATTCTATAACGGTGATATGAATAAACCGATGGCGAATTTGCCCGTGGTGATTTATCAGTTCGCCATGAGCCCGTATGACAATTGGCGTGAACTTGCCTGGGGCGGCGCTTTGCTCGTCACATTCAGTGTGCTCGGTTTAAATATTTTGGCTAGAACAGTCTTTAGCCAAAAAGTGAACAATTAATTTTCTGGAATAAACCTATGTCTACTGCAAATATCACTTCAGAAAAAATGGCGATAGAAATTTCTGGCTTGAACTTTTTTTATGGTGCAACCCGTAGTTTGCGCGATGTGAATTTAGATATCCGCGATAAAAAAGCAACCGCTTTTATCGGCCCGTCCGGTTGCGGAAAATCCACTTTGTTGCGCACGCTCAATCGCATGTACGATCTGTATCCTGGTCAGCGCGCCGAGGGCAAGATTATGTATAGCGGAAAAAACATTCTTGATGCCAGTCAGGACATTAATTTATTGCGCGCCAAGGTCGGTATGGTGTTTCAAAAACCGACACCTTTCCCTATGTCGGTGTATGACAATATTGCGTTTGGCGTGCGCCTGTACGAAAATTTGCCCAAAGGCGAAATGGACGAAAGGGTGGAATGGGCACTGAAAAAAGCCGCCTTGTGGACAGAAGTCAAAGACAAGCTGAATAAGAGCGGCCTGAGTTTGTCGGGTGGCCAGCAGCAGCGTTTGTGCATTGCCCGCGGCGTTTCAGTGAAGCCAGATGTGCTCTTGCTAGACGAGCCAACCTCGGCGCTCGACCCCATTTCGACGGTAAAGATAGAAGAATTGATTCATGAGTTAAAACAGGATTACACCATCGCCATCGTGACGCACAATATGCAGCAAGCGGCGCGTTGTTCCGACTATACCGCGTATATGTATTTGGGTGAGTTGGTGGAATTTGGCGAGACCGATCAGATTTTTATGAACCCGGCAAAAAAAGAAACCCAGGACTATATAACAGGCCGCTTTGGCTGATGGTTGCCTCTATAAACCCATTTCCCGGGCGCATAGCTTCGTTGCAAATGCTCGCAATACCGACGTATTGCTCCGCTTTGCGCCTTGCTCTGCATCCCGCGAAATGAATTTCTAGAGGCAACCAAATATCATCGTAATTTTAGAAATTCAGGAGCAAATATGACAGGCGAACACTCTTCAAAACAATATGACAACGATCTGGAAACCATACGTTCCAAGGTCTTGTTAATGGGCGGTTTGGTTGAAAGCCATTTCCATGATGCGATGACCTGCTTCCGCTCGGGCAACGTTGTACA
>JAZJYB010000190.1:0-26274 GCA_040390685.1 Pseudomonadota bacterium
GGGTTGCAAAGCAGCGCAGGGCATACCGAGGCCTGACTACCTCGTAAATACAATCAGAAATATATAACTGCAAACGATAACTCGTACGCATTAGCAGCTTAATCGCTTGCTAACTCTACACCACCTCTTCCCTAGGGCGGGCTGGCAACAGCAGTAGAGTCATTCATAGGGAATCGTCTTAGGCCGGGTTACTTGGCTCAGGATTAAACAATAGGTGACTCGTCTTTACGCAGCGTGTGCGTTCGCGTCGTAAGGGTTAAATTAAATAACAGCACTAAGTATGTAGAACTGTCTGTAGAGTGCTTCTGGACGCGGGTTCGATTCCCGCCGTCTCCACCAATATCGAAAAACAAAAGACCACCTAGTTTCATCGGGTGGTCTTTTGTTTTCTTACTGCGAACGCTATTGCGCTTGCAAGCGCAACAGTTCAATTCCCGCCAACTCCACCTTTATTGACGCGGTTCGCCATGATGATTGACGGCGATTGTGCGGCCAGGAGGCGCGCTCATTTGCACCCTATGCTCGACGCCGCGATAAATGTAGGTAACATCCCATGAATCAGGGGTCTGGTCTGGCACCGTTTCACAGCGGCGAACATCACGTACGCTGCTACCGCCTCCGGCATTTGAACCGATTGCTGCTCCCGCAACAGCGCCGCCAGCAGTCGCCAAATCGCGCCCTCTTCCACTGCCAACCTGATGTCCCAAAACACCACCGATGATCGCGCCAACCACTGCGCCACCAACGTCATTATTATTTCGATTCGGTTCATTCACACGTTGATGTTCGGTCCAGCATCTTTGCTCAGACTGACCATACACGGCGCGTACTGAAGTGACTTGTGCCTCGTAAATTTCCTCTTGTGGGCGACGGCGATATTCATAGGTGGGTTGTGGCAACGGTGCCGGTGCTTCATTTTCATAACGATCACGCCTGTCCAAGCGACGCACGGAAGAAATACGGTCATTCATTCCCATGCCGCGCAAAGATTCGTAACTGCCGCGGCGCAAGACCATGCATTTGCCACCAAATCGTGCATCGTCGCAGACTTCCCATTCGCCACGATCGACGATCACTGAAGAGGCGCGATCATTAAATCCTACGCGGACAAAGTCGCGCACTTCTTCATTTGTTGTAAAAGTGCGGCCGCGCCATCCATCGTGTTCGTAAAAGGTGATTTGCGCCATTGCCTGGGCAGAGAGACAGATGGTTGCTGTCGCCAGGGCGGTCTTTAATGTTACGTTCATAGTCTTTTCTCTTATGAAATTTTTTAATAAAAGCTTGATCAAGCTAGTCTCAAGTTAAAACGCTTGACTAGGGTGAATAGTTGACAAATTCCCCAACAAGTTCGCACCGCACCTCATGCGTTACCGATGCGAATAAGCAAGCGACGAGCATTCGTTTGCGATAAGCGTATGCTTACGCAAAGGACAAAACCAGAACCGACATGGAGAGCTGCCCTCATGCTAGCAACAGAAACTCCTAGTGCGCAACACACAGAACTCGATTTGTATCCGACGCATCAACTGATCGACGTCTTGATCGATGATCAGTTTGCGGCAGTTCATGCGGTGCGCGCTGCGGGCCCGCAAATCACTGATGCCATCACGCAAGCATTACCACGCATCTTGCAAGGTGGGCGTTTGATTTATGTCGGCGCAGGGACATCGGGGCGCTTAGGGGTGCTCGATAGCGTCGAGCTTTTTCCGACATTTTCATGGCCAACTGAACGTGCAATTGGCATACTTGCTGGGGGTTCTCAAGCAATGTTTAACGCGATTGAAGGCGCCGAGGATGATGCATTGCAAGGCGCGAAAGATTTGCTCGCGGTACAACTACAAAAGAACGATGTCGTCGTGTTACTGGCCGCATCTGGCACCACACCGTACGTCATGGGTGCGTTGCAGGCAGCGCGTGATGCTGGAGCATTGACTATCGGTATCGCCAATAATGTCGACGCGCCACTCGCCACGGCGGCAGACATCGGCATCACCTTAAATACCGGTAACGAAATTATTTCTGGCAGCACTCGCCTGAAAGCAGCCACCGCACAAAAAATTGCCCTGAATACGTTTTCCAGCGGCTTAATGATCAAACTCAACAAAGTCTATGGCAATCTGATGGTCGATTTTAAACCGACCAATGCCAAACTGTTGCGCCGCGCGGTTAGCTTGACCATGTTTGCCACAGGTTGCGACGAAGCAAGTGCCAACAATATGCTGGCACAATGCAAGTACCACGTGAAGACGGCGCTAGTGGCGCTACTCAATCGATCTAGTATCGCAGAAGCGCAGGAACAGCTTGAGCTTAGCAATGGTAATGTCCGAAATGCATTGAAAAGGAATTGAAATTTCTGTTGTGCATAAAGAACTAAATATTGACTATTTTTATTGGCCCATTCAGACATCTAATTCCTGGCAATATTCACCAAGACCACTTTCTTGATTGACTAACGCGCGAATAGGCAATATTCTGCGAACAGAAAAATATTTGGTTTGATTTAACTCACGCACGTGAATTCGCTTTTAGCGATAACGCTGCAAAAAACCAGTACCCCCATTACATCAAAGCATTTCTAGGAGAACCGATGAGTCCTTTCATCATCATTGCATTATTTGCCATTATTATTGCGATCGCAGTTGGCATATATGTGCGCTCGAAACGCGTGATAAATATCGGCTTACCCTACTTAAGAGAGCCTGAATTATTCACTTCTGCAGAACGGTCGTTTCTTCATGTTCTGGAGACAGCTGTCGGGGATGATTATCGAATTTTTGCCAAGGTACGCGTCGCGGATGTGATTTGCCTTGAAACCGGCCTCGCACCAAAAATAAAACGTATCGCATCAAATAAAATACGCAGCAAACATTTCGATTTCATCCTTTGCAACAAATCAGATTTATCGGTCGTTTGCGCGATAGAGTTGGATGATAGAAATCACCAAAAACAAAATCGCGAAGAACACGATGCGTTTTTAGCGAATGTTTGTGAACGAGTCTTTTTACCGCTGGTAAGAATTCCTGCAAAAGAAGGTTACCCGATCACACATTTGAGAAATAGCATACTCGCCGCGATCGGCATACCTGATGCGACTGCCGTTGCAACACCGGCACAACGAGCGAGTCGCTCAGCCGCCTAAAGACAATTTGAATATATCAATGCGGCTCTACAGTCTTTTTTGTAAAATTTGAAATCACACGCTCGGCCAATTTTTGGTTTGCTCTCAGCAAATCAACCGCATCGCCGAGTATATACGCTGCTTCGTCGAGCAACACGTCTTTAGCTTCCTTGCGGGCTTTTTCCGCTGCCAACTCAGAACTCAAACTACGTTCATTGGCTTGCAAACCATCGTCTTGCGAGCTTGGCTTTTCTGATTCTTTCTCAGCCTTGTCGTTGCTTGCCAATTTATCTTGCAGGCGCAATTTCTCGCGATTTTTTACTTTTTCTTCATGTGTGTCACGTTCTTTTTTTCGTTCAATTTCATTCAAAGAAATGAGTTTTTTATCACGTAAGCTTGCGAATTCTTTTATATCGTCTAACAAGAATTGGAATTCCTTATTTTTCGAAATACGCATTTCGTGCCGCACCTGAAGCAAGGGGACTAAATCTTTCATATCCCCAAATGTCTCGTATTCGGCAGGTTTAATTTGTACCCAAGGCAAGGCGTTTTCGTAACTGGATTCACCGAAATTATCTGGATCAGAAAAACTAGGGAAGGCCAGATCTGGAGTCACACCGCGTAATTGTGTGGTGCCGCCATTTACTCTAAAAAACTGAGCAACGGTCATTTTTAGTTCACCAAATTTGGATTTATCACTATGGGCGATCTGATCAAGATTGACCATGGTTTGCACAGTGCCTTTGCCAAAACTTGATTCGCCGATGATCAGGCCGCGACCATAGTCTTGAATCGCCGCAGCAAATATTTCTGAGGCCGACGCGGAACCGCGATTGATCAGCACCCCAAGCGATCCATCCCACGCGATTTTTGCGCCATTTTCGCTTTCAATATTGATTTTTCCTTGAGAATTGCGTTGCTGGACTACCGGTCCCTTGCCGATAAAAAGACTTGTCAGTTCAACCGCTTCAGACAAGGAGCCGCCACCGTTATTGCGCAAATCAATGAGTACACTATCAACTTTTTCTTTTTTCAATTCGGCGAGCAAGCGTGCAACGTCTCTAGTGGCGCTCTTGAAGTCTTTATCGCCTTTTCTTCTGGCTTCAAAATCTTGATAAAAAGTTGGCAAGGCAATTACGCCAATTCGACGAGGCACGTCAGATACTTTGATTTCAATGATAGATTTTTTCGCTGCCTGTTGATCGAGTGTGATCTTATTGCGCACCAGGCTGACCGTTTTATGCTTACCGTCCGGACCAACTTCGGCCGGAAGAATATCCAGCAAAACGATGCTATCTTTATTGCCACGAATAAGTGCAACAGCATCATCCAGGCGCCAGCCAAGTACATCGACAGGGGTACTGTTTGCGCCCTGCCCTACACCAACAATCCGATCACCCACTTTAAGCTTGCCGGAAAGCGCTGCCGGCCCGCCAGGCACTAATTCACGTATCGTAATGAGCTCATCGCGTTCTTGTAATACTGCACCGATACCGACCAAAGACAATTTCATGGAAATATCAAAATCTTCTGAAGCTTTGGGCCCCAGATAATTGGTATGTGGCTCTATCGACATTGCATACGCGTTCATGAAAAGTTGAAATACGTCTTCACTTTTCAGCTTTTGTGAGCGCGCCAAGGAATAGTCATAGCGCTTCTCTAAAGTAGTTCGAATCGCCTTATCATCCTTGCCCGCCAGCTTAAGACGTAGCCAATCGTTTTTTACCCTTTGACGCCAAAGATCGCGCATCTCGTTTTCAGTTTGTGGCCAAGGTTCTTTTTCTCGCAGATAGCGATAGCCTTCATTTTGCCTGAAATCAAATTCGGATTTGAGAAGGTCGCGAGCGTAGGTCATGCGTTCTTGAAAACGCCGTTCATACAGGTTAAACATGGCAAACGGCGTGCTTAAATCTTGATTGTTTATCGCGTCGTCCATCTTGTTACGCGCATAGGCAAACTGATCAATATCTGCTTGAATAAAAAACAGCTTTTCAGGATCCAGGGATTTTAAATAACGATCAAATATCTGTTGCGACATCGCGTCATCGAGCGGCATGGTCTTATAGTGAAAACGCGTCAAAAACTGTGCCGTCATTGTTGCAGCTTGCATCTGCTGTTGCAGAGGTTTAAGTTCGCCATTGGTTAAAGAATCTGTCGCAGTAGTTGGCGCAGCGGCAAATGTTGTCGCGGCAAACGCCAGTGCGAACCCTAAGAGGGTCTTCTTCATGCAAAATCTCCGAAAATCTATAACAAATTCAACAATATTAACGAACGAACAAATGCGTGTCCGGATAAAATTTTCACACTATTCTATTCGTGTTGATGGGAAGCCGCGATGCTTAAAAACACCTCGCCGTCAATTGTATATGACCAGGCTTAATGATGATTAGTTCTGATTTAAATTATTTACTTTTAAATTCATCACGAGATAATAGATCGCTAACGGCTATGCGAAGTCAGGCGCGCCAGTGGCGAAGACAAACTGACTCCCGGACCCGCACTGCTTGCGACTTTTTCCGCCTCGGCTTTGGTTGCTGGCTTACCAGCTTCATCAAGACTCTCGTCCGCTTCCGCTTCTAGAATATTCATTTTTTCTGGATTACGCCGCATTGCTACGCCCACCGCCAAAATATCAATCACCAATAAATGTAAAATCCGGCTGATCATCGGCAAGTGGGTTGAGATATCTTCGACATGATCCACGATCAAGGCCGCATCCGCCTTGCGTGCCAAAGGTGATTGGCTTGCGGTAATCGCTACAACATAGGCGCCGCGCTCACGTACTTTTTCAACCAGTTCAAGCAATTCAGGTAAACGACCACTGCTACTAATGACAACTGCAACATCGCCCGGTTTGAGCACGCTAGCCGCTAATAATTGCAGCCTTGGGTCAGTGTAGGCGCCACTAGAGACACCAAAACGCAGGAACTTAAATTGCGCATCCTGCGCCACTACGCCGTAGTGTCCAACCGCAAAAAATTCGACGCGGTCTGCGCGGATCAGCAGATCTATCGCACGGTCTATCATCTCGCGGTTAAGTTGGCTACGTACTTGCAAGATCGCCGATGCAGTATTCCCCAATACCTTCGCACCCAGTTCCAACATCGAATCGTCATTAGTCACCTGGGTATGCGTCACAGGCACCGTGCCGGTGAGGCCGGAAGCTAGGCGGAGTTTAAAATCGGACAGACCTTCACAACCCAACGAGCGGCAAAAACGGATGACGGTAGGCTGACTCACTTGCGCTGCCTTAGCGATTTCAGCGATCGGGTCATTCAAAGCGGCACGCGGGTGCGCCAAAATGTGCTCGGCTACGCGCAATTCGGCCGGCGATAATTCTGCACGGGCACGCCTGATCTGGCCAAGAATCGCAGATCCCGGTGTTGCCTTAATTGTACGCAATTGCGCCTCAAGAATGGCAGAGGCGCCTATGAAAGTGGCATGCTCCGCTGTAATCAGGTAAGTCGGAATGGCAGCTACATAGCGACTGAAACGACCTTTTTCTTCAAAGCGCGCACGGAATGGCGATTGATCAAAATACGCGCCCAAACGCGGGACGATACCGCCGCCTATATAAATACCGCCCAAAGCACCCAAGGTCACCGCCAAATTTGCCGCCGCCGTTCCGAGCAACCCACAAAATACTTCCAACGTGTCGACACAGATTTGATCTGTCTTATCTAAACCATGTTGCGTGATTTCTGGCGCACTCAGCGCACGGCTTGCCACACCTGCATGATCGGCCAGAGCGAGATAGATTAACTCCAGACCCGGGCCAGATAACAGGCGCTCAAACGAGACATGATCAAAGCTCTTCCAGGCGAAGCGAAGCACTGCGATTTCTCTTTCATTGCGCGGCGAAAAACTCGTGTGTCCGCCTTCAGAACCCAAAGATATCCAACCATCGCCAGCAGGTATCAAACCTGATACGCCCAATCCGCTGCCAGAGCCGAGCAAACCAATCACGCTTTTCTTGCTGGCATCACCGCCGCCAATTTTACGCATGTCGCCCGCACCCAATTGCGGTACGGCCATCGCCAGTGCGGTGAAGTCGTTCACGATCACCAAGGTATCAAAGCCCAGCTGCACGCGCATTTGTTCTATCGAGAACTGCCAGTGATAATTAGTCATGCTGATCAGATCACCATCCACCGGATTGGCGATCGCAACTGCCGCATGCTCAACATGAATCGGCGCGATAGTTTTCAGATAGGCGGTCACGGCCGAAAAAAAATCAGAATAATCGGCGCAGAGAAACGAGTTGATGTTGGCAAACTCTCCTCTTGATGTCTCCAATGCAAATCGAGCGTAAGTTCCGCCGATGTCGGCGATTAACCTAGGGCTATCAAAGGAAATCATGTAGTTCCATTTCTTTAGAGTGCGATATTTAGAAACTCCCTACCTTGCAAACAATAAAAATTTCGATCAGGCCGAAACGATTTCTAGTGAAATGAGGGGGCAAGTCATTATTTGTTGATGTGTTATCTAGTGCTGTAATTTTAGTTTAACAAAGCGCTGCATATTGTAGTCCGACTAGATCACCAGCGAAAGACGTTCTAAGCGGGGATGAGCAATATTCCTCATTTTTGCCTATCAGGCGCAATCACATCACTCCCTGAACATCCGTAAATCGACTGTCAGGCCTTCCAATTAAAAACTTATCCAAGCGACCTATACAAGCGAAAGCGATTACTTAACGAAAGTACAAATTTTATAAATCCAAAGCGCTTTAACTTGTAACTTGACTACAAAAATCGCTCATTTCACAATAACTCAACTACACTTAATGCTGCAATCAATCAAATGGAAACATATAACTGCCAAGAGATAGAAGCCACAAATAAATAAATTTCAAATTTAAAGGTAGTAAAAGCATTCTTTCTTTCAATTAAAACATTGTAATTTCAATGTAGTTTTGCTACATTGGAGACCTGCACACCTTTCTGCATTCGATCATCTCTTTGCTCAGCTCTTTTGCTCGGATCACCAAGGATTGAACAAGGCCTTATAGGCGAAATTCATGAGCACATTTAATTATATTAATTGGACGTTTTCTGACGGCGGAAAAGTTCAATACACGCAAGGGATTCTGCACTAATGTTAAGTCAATCAATAAACCACAATCTCAACGCAAGTTTTCCGTGGTTGGTGGCAGATATAGGCGGCAGCAACGCACGCTTCGGTCTCATTCTGCAAAACGATATGTTGGTTCAGTACGTCAGAACTATCCCCGTCATTTCCCACGCTGATCCGGTCAGCGCTGCAAACGCCTATTTGAGTGAGATAGCGGCATTACTCGGTGCGCAATTTCAAGCGCCACGCAAAGCGGCATTTGCTGTTGCAACTGCGGTTGCAGGCGACAAAATTGCATTTACCAACAGCCATTGGAGTTTTTCTAAAGCGGCAGTGCAAGAAAATCTCAAGCTAGAAGCCTTTCTCGTCTTGAATGATTTCGAGGCACTCGCCCTATCCTTGCCGCGATTGCGCGCTTCGCAACTCAAGCCTCACGATAAACTGCCGCAAGCACGGGGTATGCTGGCAGTGATAGGCCCAGGCACTGGCCTGGGTGTCGGTGCAGTGATCGAAACAGTTAGGGGCTGGATTGCCCTGCCCGGCGAAGGTGGGCACGCCACGATAGCACCAGCCAATGATTTTGAGAGTGCCTTACTGTCGCACGTACGTCTTAGCTATCCACATGTTTCTGCCGAACGGCTTTTATCAGGCATAGGCTTACCAACCTTGCATAGTGCCATTGCCCATGTGCGCGGCGTTATTACTGGCAGTTTATCGCCAGAACAAATTGTTGAACGCGGACTCAATGGCAGCGATCCCATCTGTTCCGAAACCATAGACACTTTCTGCGCACTGCTTGGTAGCTTTGCAGGAAACGTCGCATTAACTTTAGGTGCGCGCGGTGGAATTTATATCGGCGGCGGCATAGTGCCGCGCCTGGGCGAGCGCTTTTTTGCTTCACGTTTTCGCGAACGCTTCGAAGCCAAAGGACGCTTTCAAAGCTACCTGAAAGACATACCCACTGCATTGATCACCGACACACTCGCAGCATTGACTGGCGCGGCACTCGCCATCGAACAGCTGGCTGAATGAGCGAAAAATAAAATCTTTAAGGAAGCACGTATTTATTCGATTTCGTCATCCTCGCGAATGCGGGGATCCAGTTAGTCGCGCTTCGCACGAAGTAGCTTGAAAACTGGATCCCCCGACTAAAGCATTCGAGGATGACGATTAAATCGACGCTTCCTTAATTAAGCACGGCGACACGGCGCAAAACCAAAGACATTGCCGAAGCCTTCGTCGTGCCCGCCGTGTTAAAAAATTGGTCTTCCCGCCTGAATCTATTTTCTCTATTTTATTTCTCAACAAACACCACGGCACTAAGTGCGGGCAAAGTAAATCGCCCTTGCGCAGCACTGTAACTTGCAGTAGCGGCGATGCGCTTATCCGCTGCATTTGCGCTGACATGCACAGGGTGCAGGACATACGCGCGAGCCTCTTGATTTGGCAGATCCAAGCTTTGCGCAAGCGCTGACACATTGATAAAGTAGATTACCGATTTGTAGTGTGCATCCGGATAATTTTTCCCATCCAGATGTCCGACAATGACAGCGCCATTCTGGCCAGCACCGACATTCTCGAAGTGCAAGCGCTGTTGCACCTCGGCCGCAGTACGCAAATGAAATAAGCTAGAGCTGGCACGGATTTTCAACAGATCGCGGAACATGTCACGCGCCAGTTTGATTTCATCACTGGTCGGCTTAATCAAGGGATTCGCCAATAAAGGCTGCATCAAGAAATATGCCTCGCCATTGGCCGCCTTGGGTGGCAAGCCTATCGCAAAATTATTTGTCTGATAGCTCCAGTCAAGTCGATTAAACCAATCGCCCGAATTGAAACTATCACGGTCCAAAGACTTAGACCGCAGCACATCCAGGCCGGCATGAAAATACGCCACACCCTGGCTGAAAGCGGTGGTCGCCGCACCCAACATTTGCACTCGCGCGCGGTCTGCGCGGCTGGTATCCAATGGCAGCTTGTAGACGTTAAGATCAAACAAAGTTTGATTGTCATGATTTTCTACGTAATTAACCACTTCACCAGGCTGACTCACATAGCCAGCTGGCTGACCGGAGTAATCGATATCTTTTAGCGCTTTTTTTGTGCCATCGTAAGTCGTCATCACGTACTCACGCAAGGAACCGGCCAGGCCCACTCTGAGCATATCGGCTGCCTTGAAAAGGTCTGAGGCATTTTGATCTGGATCGGCGAGGCCGTTGATATAGCCTTTTTGCGTCATGATAGTTTTACTAGTATCCGCAGCACCGCCACCACGAACAGCGTCACGGCTGCGATCACTAAAAGTACCGATACCAGTACCGTTCAGTGACAATTGCGATGCCTGGACAAAGCGCGCACCATTCGCGATTTCACCAAAATTCCAGCCCTCACCGATCAGCTGAATCTCACGCCCGGTTTGCGCCTTGAGCTTGCCTTGCAACTCTTCCATTACGGCACGCGGTTGATGTGCCATCAAATCAAAACGGAAAGAATCGATCTTGTACTCTTTAGCCCATTGCAGCACTGAATCGACCAGCAACTTACCCATCATCAGATTTTCCGTGGCGGTATTGCCGCAACTATTGCAGGTAGTTTGCTCCACCTGTCCGACCGCATTCAGGCGGTGATAGTAGCCCGGCACAATTCTATCGAGCACTGACTTTTCGCTCTGTCCAAACACAAAAGTGTGGTTATATACAACATCCATTCCGACGCGCAATCCGGCCTGATGCAAGGCAGTGACCATTTGGCGAAACTCTAGAATACGCGTGGCGCCATCCGCCGCATCAGTCGCATAACTTCCTTCCGGTGCACTGTAATGAAAAGGGTCGTAGCCCCAATTAAAACAGTCTTTTTCTGCGACTGCACTCACAGCCGCCAGCTGCATTTCATCGTGCATGTCAGCTTTAATATCCGGTGTAAGGCAAGCTACTTCTGGCACGCTACCGAAGTCAAATACCGGCAACAAATGCACGTCCGTCATCCCCGCTTTAGATAACGCCCGCAAGTGCTGCATGCCATTTGAATTGATCTCGGTGAAGGCCAGATATTTGCCTCGATGTGCAGTGCTGACCGAACTGTCATTGATGGAAAAATCCCGCACATGCAACTCATACACGGCCATATCCGTTTGTGCTTTTACCTTGGTTGGTGCGGGCGTGCTATTCCAGGATTTTGGCTGCAGTTTGGCTGAATCAAGTCGCGCGATATAACTACGCTTGGAATCGGCTGTCAGGCTAATCGAATATGGATCAGTCACACGATTGCGCACCATGCCTACACCTGGCACGAAGACCTCAACCACATATAAATAATACTGCCCGGATAAATCCGCTGGAGTCGAGAGCGACCAGATTCCGGTCGCCGCATTCCACTGCATAGCCTCAAATGATTTCGCCGCGCCGCTGCTTTTTTCATAGCGGCAAACAGACACTTTTTGCGCAGTCGGCGCCCATAATTTGAAGCTGGTTTTCTTACTCGATACAGTCACACCTAAGTCGCTAAGGTTTTTAGCTGGCGCATACAGATCATCAAGCGCACCGGCGCTTTGCAAGCCACTTGCTTTCAACACTACACCATCAGCATTTTCTTGTACTAGCACTACTTGTCTGCGTTGCAAATCTGCCGCCCGTGATAGATCGGCATCGCGAATTTTCAACACCATGCCATCAGCAACAAACTTAAAACGCGTACTCAAGGTAGTTGGAAAAGCATCGCGAAACACGTCCAAAGACAAGACCACATCGGCACCAACAACCCTTTGGCCGACCGCAACTTCAAGCATACCGGAAGTGGAAGAATACAGTTTAAACGCAGCCACATCCTGAGTGCGCGGCCACTTTGCCAACTGCCGGTTGAGCCAATACGCCCGCGCCTCAAGAGAGCCGGAAACGGCCTGTAAAGTAGTTTGAAATGCCGCGACATTGCAGACCTCAAGCGCCTCAGCCTCGCTAGCGCTGGCGAGTCCACCAAAGCCCGATAAGCTGACAAATCCAAGCACGGATAATATAGATCGCAGGCGCCAAGCTGTCTTGCTAGTGCAACGAAAATAAGCGCCAATAAAAGGGCAAGCTAAGTAAGTAAGCATCTTTCTAGTCATTCCTATCTCCATGAGCAATGCAGCTGTATTTGCATATTATTTTCTATTTTATGTGTAAATCGATTTAAAATAAGTGTAGCATAACTACACGCATATAATTATTACATCTTGTAAATACGTAGAGAATTAAAATAATTCACTAGCAAGAAAAATCGCAAAACATTATTTTCTGTAGTTTTATTACTTAAAAAAACATAGCAATTAAGATAAAAAATGCCTGCCTATTTTAAAATCCCCAGCCTCCTCCGGGCAAAATCCTCTGGCGCAATCAGCATTGCAGCCACCATCCTAGCCCTGAGCGCTTGTGGCGGCGGTGGTGGCGGATATACTTCGACCCCGACACCGCCACCGGTGACTCCACCTCCCGTGATCTTACCTGCAGTGGATGTCAGTGCAATCGCTGCCTTTGACCCGGGCAGCCCATTAGCCGCTGCCTGGCAAAAAGGTGCCTTCATGGAAATTTATGTGCGCGGCTATAAGGACAGCGATGGCGACGGCAAAGGCGATTTGAAGGGCTTGATTCTATCCCTCGATTACCTAAAGGATCTCGGCATTAAAGGGATCTGGTTGATGCCAATCACGCGCAGCCAGGACAAGGATCATGGTTATGCCGTCAGCGACTATCGCAATATAGAAACCGATTATGGCAACCTGGCAGATTTTGATGAGCTGATCAAGCAAGCGCACGCGCGTGGCATCGGTGTCATTCTTGATTATGTGATGAACCACAGCGCAGCAGAAAATCCCCTCTTCGTTAACTCCAGCGCCTCCGCCAGCAATGCCTATCGCTCCTGGTATGTCTGGCAAGCTGTGGCACCGGCTGGTTGGAATATTTATGGCGCCAATCCCTGGAAGACTGTGGCCAGTGGATCTTACTTCGCGCCCTTCTGGGATCAGATGCCCGACTTCAATTTAAAGAACCAGACAGTGATTGACTACCACAAGGACAATCTGCGTTTCTGGATGAATCGTGGCGCCGATGGCTTCCGTTTTGATGCGGTCGGTAACCTGGTTGAAAATGGCGCGAATGCCTGGGAAAATCAACCTGAAAATTACACCATCATGGGGCAGGTACATAGCCTTGTTGGCAGCTACAGCCAACGCTACATGGTGTGCGAAGCCCCCTCAGATCCGGCAGGTTTTACCGCACCCAGCGCCTGCGGCAGCGCATTTGCCTTCAACCTGGCTGGCAATATCAGCAAAGCGGCACGCAATGATGCTGCGGCAATCCTAGCGGTGAGTGCCTATTTCAAAACAGCCGCTAGCAGCCTCGCCACCATGGCATCAAATCATGATCTGTTTGCCGGCGAACGTTTATGGAACCAGGTCAACGGCGATCAAGCGCAATACAAACTCGCCGCAGCCACCTATCTACTGCAACCCGGCACACCATTTATCTACTACGGCGAAGAGATCGGCATGGCATCGGCCGCGAGTTTATCCGGCGATGCAAAGATACGTACGCCGATGAGCTGGGCCGCCGACAGCAACAATGCAGGCTTCACCAGCGCTACGCCGTTCCGCGCCGTATCTTCCACCGTCAGCTCACAAAATGTTGCGTCACAGCTGGCCGATCCCAACTCTATACTTGCGTTTTACAAGGCAATGATCAAACTGCGCAATACCCTGCCATCGATCGCCCAAGGCAGTTATGACGCAGCTTTTGTCAGCGGCAGCGTGATGGGCTATCAACGTACATTGCTTACTGACCAAACCAATGAGCGGACTCTGGTGCTGATTAACTATGGCACCAGCGCGACCAATGTCAGCGTCAGCAGCTTGCCCGCCAGTGCGATGTTAAGCAGCGCTTATCCGCTTGATGGCGTGGCGGCTTCGGCCGACGCTAGTGGCGTGGCACAAATCGCAATGGCGGCGCAAAGTGTGCGAGTATTTACGATAAAGTAATCAAGGCACTTTTCCTTTTTACGCCTTCAAGAAACTCAATACCAGGAACACGGAAAACCTCGAAATGAAAAAAACTACCCACCTATCTATCTGCACCATCATCGTTTTTTTTGCGTTTGGTTTGTCGGCGCAAGCCAAGGACTATGCCATCAAACATCTGGAGCCGGCATCCTGGTGGATAGGCATGCAAGATAAAAATCTGCAACTACTGGTGCATGGCGAAGATATTTCTGAACTCACAGCCAGCATTGCATACCCCGGCGTCACACTCAAGGATATCGTTACGACTACTAATAAAAACTACCTGTTTATTAATCTCAGTATTTCGCCGGAGACTATTGCTGGCAATCTCAATATACGTTTCATGCAAGGCGACAAAACCGTACTCAGTGTCGAGTATCCGCTGCAGGCCAGAAACGCAAACTCAGCGCAAAGGCGTGGCTTCTCGCCATCCGATGTCATCTACCTGATCGTGCCAGACCGTTTCGCCAATGGCGTTGTCAAGAACGACAAAATCAACGCACTTAAAGAAAAAGCCGACCGCGCAAATCCCTCGGGACGGCACGGCAGCGACATCTTAGGCATGAGCGAACATCTGGACTACATCGCCAACATGGGCTTCACCATGATCTGGCCGACACCGCTGACAGAAAATGACCAGCCAGCCTACTCGTATCACGGTTATGCCACTAGCGATCACTACCAGGTCGATGCACGTTTTGGCAGCAACGAAGAGTATCGCCAGTTCGTCGCCAAGGCCAACAGCAAGGGCATGGGCGTGATCCAGGACATCGTGCTGAATCATATCGGCTCTGGCCATTGGTGGATGAAAGATTTGCCTACGGCGGACTGGCTCAACTATCAAAATAATCCCGTCTTCACCAACCACGCGCGCACCACCTTACAAGACACGCACGCCTCGGCAGAAGACAGAAAAAGATTTGCCGACGGCTGGTTTTCCGATCACATGCCCGACCTGAATCAGCGCAACCCGCTGCTCGCCAACTACCTGATACAGAACAGCGTCTGGTGGACAGAATATGCCAACTTATCCGGCATCAGGACTGACACCTATTCGTATTCGGATAAAACATTTCTGGCCAACTGGTCAGCACGACTGATGCAGGAATACCCTAACTTTAATCTGGTCGGCGAAGAATGGAGCACTAATCCGAACATCGTCTCATACTGGCAAAAAGGCAAAATCAATCACGACGGTTATGTCTCCAGCATGCCCAGCATGATGGATTTTCCCGGCCACGAAGCACTCAGACATAGCCTGGTGGATGCAGAAACGTACAACGGCGGCCTGAATCAATTATATGAGAGTGTCGCCAACGATTTCCTGTATCCGAATGCCGACAACCTGGTGATTTTTGAAGGCAACCACGACACCAGCCGCCTGTTCTCGGCACTCAACGAAGATCTCGATCTGTATAAAATCGCCATGGTCTACCTGGCCACCATGCGCGGCATTCCGCAGATCACCTACGGCACAGAAATTCTGATGACCAGCCCCAAGCAGCGCGACGACGGCAAAGTGCGCGCAGACATGCCGGGTGGCTGGCAAGGCGACGGTATCAACGCATTCACCGGCCTTGGCTTAACGAGTAAGCAAAAAGATGCGCAAGATTTCCTGAAAAAACTCCTGAACTGGCGCAAGAACACGCCGGTGATCCATCAAGGAAAACTCATGCATTTCGCACCGGACCATGGCACCTATGCATATGTACGTTACGACGACAAAAAGAAAATCATGGTCATCATGAATAAGAATAAGGACGCGACCGAGATAGAGACCGCGCGCTTTCATGAAATGCTGGCAGCGACTGCAACAGCAACTGAAGTTTTATCTGGCAAGAAATTTGATTTGAGTAAGGCAATCAATTTGCCAGCGCGCTCTGTGTTAATTTTGGCGATAGACTAAATGTATAGGCTGGGATTGTGTTCCAGCCTTGTACTCATAAAATCCCCCAAGGCCTTACGCACTTCCCCATAACAAACTGAATGCAGCGCGTTTTTTTCTTCATCAGAGTCAAAGCTATTTTGTTCTAGCTGAATTTTTGATATTTCCGATTGAATTAATGGACGCCAGAATTGATCGATTTCGGCCGAAATAATTGACTTTGCCGTTCCCAATTTTGCGTAGATAGGCCGGGAAGAAAATCGCTTTTCCATTGCCGTCCTTAAATCGTTTTCAATCTTCGAAAGATTTTTCTGATAAATCGCGACGTGTTGCATCTCGTGTTTCAAAATTTCAGAGTAGGCACAAGATGATGGTGAAAATTCTTTTCCGATGCTGACTTGTATCGGGTCATAACTGATCGTGACCAGAATACTCGGAGCAAAGCATTCGCCATCTGTTGCCCCATCGCGCCAAACCGGGCCATCGACATCTATTTTTGTGATTGATGTCACCGAGGTCACACCGGTAAGAAATTCATTAGACGAAGTCAACGAATTCCTTCCACCCAACTCTGCCGCGGAATACTTGCTATTTACCTCCCAACCATTCTGTTGAGAAATAACTCTAATCGTTGGCTTGTACAGATGTGAGTCACATCGGCGTAAAAAATTTTCATTTTCATTTGCGTATGCCGCCGTTGAAAAAAGACTGGCCAAGGCCAAAAGAAAAATCAGATTAAGTTTATGCATGAGCTAGTTATTTTCTCTTTTAGGTGTTATTCAAAAAATCACGCAAGATTCGCAATACCTTTATTCGATGCATCGTGATGTGTTCCATCTTTCATTAGCTTGGTGCGCTACCGAACTGACAATGCCTGATTGTGACCGCATGCTGGTGGCTCTCATCCATCATACAAAGGAATCAAAATGCCTTACATAGAACGCGATAGCCATGACGTTTATCAACAAAGCACTCCGAGTTATGGCCCAGGCCCTTTTGTCATGGGTGCCAATACCTTGATTGGCGACAAGGTTCTCAACAAGAAGCAAGAACATTTGGGCGGTATCAAAGAGATCATGCTGGATATGCAAACTGGTCAAATATCCTATGCGGTACTCTCGCATGGTGGGGTGTTTAGCATAGGAGAAAAATTGTTTGCAGTACCCTGGAGTTCATTAACACTGGATTCACCGAATAAATGTTTTGTACTTAACATCGATAAAGACCGTTTCGATAATGCACCGGGTTTCAATTCAAATAGTTGGCCTGATATGGCCGACCAGACTTGGGGCGATGGCATCCGAAATTATTATGATGCTAGCGTCCACGCAAATGAACCGGCTTAATACGGTTTGAAAAGGTGTCACTAAAACAGCCGCATCGCGGCTGTCTCTATTTGATAAAAGTGAATACTATTATCTAGGAAAATCATTTAAAACCTATACGCCACACCCACGCTACCGTAAGAATTATTCCGCGTTTGCGTCAATGGGCTCAGTCTCAACTTCGATGACAATTGCCTTTGCTCCAAACTGCCCTGCAACAACCAATGCGCATCGAGGTCATACGACCAGAGCATACCGATGGCCGTATTCGCAATACCCGCTTCAGCAGAAAATGCGCCAAGGCCGGTGCTGGTTACCTGGCTTGCCGCTACGCCGTAGTAAGCCTTATTTGATTTATCATTGGCCCAAGTCATCTGGGCAAACAAACCGACTTTAAGATTCTCGCCGCCATAAACACCTATGTTGCCGCGCAAATCGGTTTGGGCGCCACGATAGGATTTGAGTTCTTGCCGGTAGCGCAGCAAGACATTGACAGGGGCAGGTCCGAGTTTGCCATCCCATTCTGCATGCACGCCATATGAAACGCTTACCGGCAAGTTTGCCAGATGATGAGTTTTCAAGAAATCGGAATCTTTGTTATCCCGGCCGCCTTCGTAAGCGAGTTGGGTACCAAGGCTCAAACCATCGAACAGTTCTGTTCGCGTGCCGCCTTCCAGCATGCCTTGCGTGGTGCGGGCGAACCACGGTGTGCCGTAATAACGCAGAGATGGAATAGCCGCCACTACGCGCTCGTCAGAACCGACATACGCCGGGCGCGACCAAACCCCGGCACCGAGAATAGTTGAAGGCACTGGCGCGGTATCAGATGCCAGCGCCATAGCAGGCAAAGCAGAAGAGACGAGTGCTGCAATAACAAGTAAGGAAGGGCGTAAGTTCATGTAAATGCTCTCTTAAGTTGATGAAAAATGATGGTATGCGTTACAGTGTGTCGGATTATCCTAGAATCTTAGATTCAAGGGTTAACAATTTTCCTCGCGTTTCGAGCGCTCAAAATGCGCTTTTACTACCTCAATCCCGAATAAATCAACATGACCATACTCACGACACCTAGACTCCGCTTAGAACCCTTCAATGACACACATCTTGAGGGCTTGTGTATCCTCAACAGTGATCCATTGGTGATGCGCTATATCACCGGCAAACCCGATACGCGGGAAGACACTATAGCGGGGATAGAACGGATAAAGGCGCGCTGGACAACGGTTGGATATTCCTGGTGGAGTTTTATCGAGATCGCAACCGATGAAATTATCGGCGCTGGCTGCATCCAGCATTTAGGACAAGATACTGCGAATCCCTTGGAAATTGGCTGGCGCCTGCGGTCAGACAAATGGCAGCGAGGATTTGCTTCAGAAGCGGCACAAAGGATGGCGGCCTTTGCCTTCGACACTTTAGCTGCGGATCTGCTCTGCGCGGTATGCGATCCGGAAAACACTGACTCGGCACACGTGATGAAAAGACTCGGTATGCGCTATCGCGGCCTTGAGAGATGGTATGAGGTGGATGATGCCGTCTACGAAATCACGCGTAAGGAATGGCAGGCGCGGTCTACAATTTAGCATGCGTACGGTGCGCCAATGCACTCAAATCAATACCCGCTTTTGATGTTCAACTAACGGTGCGCATGGCGCACCCTACAGAACTAGAAAGCACTGAAGCACATTGTGCCCTACCGATGCCGCATACCAAACCAGGCGCCATAGCCTGGCAATTCAAGCTTGCCATTCACTGCAACACCAGCGAAACCATGCCCTTGCATAGCCTCGTATGCGGCGCTGTCGGGCAAATCAAAACTGGCTGCCAGTTCACCTAGGTTGACGATAGCAATCACGCTGGGCAAGCCGGCGAGGTCGCGGCGCAATGCCAGCACTGGCTCTGGCGCATCGTAGAACGCAATATCGCCGCGCATTAATTGCGGCACGGTTTTACGCCATGCGATCAGCTTGCTGGAAAAATTCAAGACCGAAGTGGGATCTTGCTGTTGCTGTTTAACAGAAGCCGCAGCGTGCTCGGCTGGCACCGGCAACCATGGCTTGCCTGTGCTGAAGCCGGCGTTAATTTCATTTGCATCCCAAGGCATGGGTGTGCGGCAGCCATCGCGTCCTTTGACTTCAGGCCAGAAGATCAAGCCAACCGGGTCTTGCAATACCTCGTAAGGCAAATCGGCTTCCGTCAATGCCAACTCATCGCCCTGATACAGACATGGCGTACCTTTTAAAGACAGTTGCATCGCCAGCAGCGCCTTGGCATACTCGAGCCTGGCGTCTTTGCCGCCCCACCGTGTCATGACCCGCGTGACGTCGTGATTACCGACTGACCACGAGGCCCAGCCGCCTTTTACTTTTGCCTCAAACTCTTCTACCTGCCTGCGAATATACGCGGCTGAATGATCGTCAGTAAGCAGATTAAAACTGTAGGCCATGTGCAGCTTATTGTCGTCTGCGGTGTATTGCGCCATCACGGCCAGCGCATCATCTGCGCCTATCTCACCTATTGAAATCGCGTCATACTCGTTCAATAATGTGCGCACTTTTTCGAAAAAGACCAGATTCTCCGGACGGGTAGTATCGTAGATATGCGACTGCATACCGTAGGGATTACTCTTCGCTACCGCAGCATTTTTGTGTTCGGTAATTGCTGGATTATTGCGCAATTGCTCATCATGAAAATGAAAGATGCAGGCATCCAGACGGAAACCATCGACGCCGCGCTCCAGCCAAAAACGCATATTCTCCAGATGCGCCTGCTGTACAGCTAGCTGATGGAAATTCATGTCTGGCTGAGTCGTCAGAAAATTATGCAGATAGTATTGGCAGCGACGCGTATCCCATTGCCAGGCCGAACCACCGAAAATCGACAACCAGTTATTCGGCGGCGTGCCATCTAGCTGCGGGTCTGCCCAGACATACCAGTCGGCCTTGGCGTTGGTCTTATTTTGCCGGCTTTCGACAAACCACGGATGCTGATCAGAGCTGTGCGACAAGACCTGATCAATCATGACCTTCAGGCCGAGCTGATGTGCGCGCGCCACCAGTTGATCAAAATCTGCCAATGTGCCGAACAAGGGATCGACGTCGCAGTAGTCAGCCACATCGTAACCAAAATCGCGCATCGGCGAAGTGAAGAATGGCGAAATCCAGACGATATCCACACCCAGCGCCGCGATGTATGCGAGTTTGGAAGTAATGCCAGGTAGATCACCGACACCATCGCCATTGCTGTCCATGAAACTGCGCGGGTAGACTTGGTAGATCACCGCATCGCGCCACCAGTCCTGCTGCTTGGTAGCCACTGAAGCAGGCACCGATTCATTTATTATCGCACGCGGACCTGACATGGGGCACTCTCAAAAAAAGGTATGAAAAAAGTTTTCTGTTAGAGCTTAGGCCAGATTAATTACATGGATTTTGTTGATTCTAGCAATTTAGCTTTTAGCTCCTTCCCCCAGGCAGGGGGATGTTTGTGGGGTTTCGCAAAGCATGCTTTGCGCCACAAACATCTAAGCCGCTTGCAAGCGGCGCGGTGGATAGTGTTGGGATGGGGGTCGAACGGTAAAATCACTGCTATCGTTGTTTCGACCATTGCACCCCCATCCTAACCTTCCCCCTCAGAAGGGGAAGGAACTACTCAGCTATATCAGGCTAATGAGTACATCGACTTATCTGGCGATAGTCAACGTTGCCTGCGCTGCAACGCTCTGCACTTGAGCATACACTTTCAAATCCAAAGCCACATTAGACTCATTGGTAATAACAACTTCAGTCGGCGTCACAGCCACTTTTAACAAAGCACCACGGAAGGTGATCTTGAATGAATATGCTTGCCATTGCTTGGGCAATGCCGGCGCCAATTGCAATGCCCCGTTCAGCACGCGCACGCCGCCAAAACCTTCTACCACCGACATCCAGGTGCCCGCCATCGAGGTGATGTGCAAGCCATCATCGGTGTCGTGATTGTAATCATCCAGATCCAGGCGTGCGGTACGCAGATAGAATTTATAGGCCAGGTCTTCATAGCCCAAAGAAGACGCTAGAATCGAATGGATGCATGGCGACAAGGAAGACTCATGCACCGTCAGCGGCTCATAGAAATCAAAATTCTTCTTCAGCGTCTCTTTGTCAAAACTGCTTTCAAAGGTGTAGATACCTTGCAATACGTCCGCCTGTTTGATGTAGCAGGAGCGCAAAATTCTGTCCCAGGACCAGTGCTTATGGATAGGATATTCGCCCACAGGAATAGCACTCATCGGCTGCAAATCTTTCTCCATGAAACCGTCTTGCTGGATAAAGACACCAGTTTTCTCATCGACTGGCAGGACGATCTTTGCGGCAACGTCTGCCCAGATCGCGTCCTCATCTTCATGTCCGCCGAGTTTGGTCTTGGCGACGATCTCTGCATAACGTTGCGGATTGGCTGCCTTCACTGCCGCCAGCGAGGCGCGCGTATAGTTCAGCGTCCACTGTGCCAGCAGATTGGTGTACCAGTTGTTATTGATATTGTTTTCGTACTCGTTCGGTCCGGTCACACCGATCATGATGTAACCCTTACGGCGGTCAGACCATTGCACCCGCTGGCGCCAGAAGCGCGATACCGCGATCAAGACTTCCAGGCCATATTCAGCGAGATAAGCGTCGTCACCAGTGTGGTTGATGTAGTTGTAAATCGCAAAAGTCATCGCGCCGTTGCGGTGGATTTCTTCGAAGGTGATTTCCCATTCGTTATGGCATTCTTCGCCATTAATCGTCACCATCGGGTACAGCGCCGCACCGTGTTTGAAGCCAAGTTTTTCGGCGTTCTCTATCGCGCGACCCAAGTGTTTGTAGCGGTATACCAGTAACTGGCGCGCCACTTTCGGATCAGTTGTCTTCAGATAAAACGGGATGCAATAGGCTTCGGTATCCCAGTAAGTCACGCCGCCGTATTTTTCGCCGGTGAAGCCTTTCGGGCCGATGTTCAGACGTTCATCTTCACCGTTGTAAGTCTGGTTCATCTGCAAAATATTGAAGCGTATCGCTTGCTGCGCGGCGACATCGCCTTCGATCGTGATATCGCATTCGGCCCATTTTTTTGCCCACGCTGCGCTGTGCTCTTGCCGCAAAGTGGTGTAGCCTTTGGCACAAGCGGCAGCGGCACTGTTCTCGGCGTCTGCCTGTATCGTCGCCTTGTCAGTATCCATCGACGAAATCACGGCGGCATATTTCAGCAGCGTGGCAGTCTGGCCTTCCTTGAGATCTGTTGAGACAATATTGGCGACGAATTTTTCCTGGCTAATAGTTTCCGCGTTCAAGGCCATATCCACACTGTCAACATTGAGCGCAATCTTGAACGCTGCCGCCACATGAAATTGCGTCTTCTTGGTTTCGCCGGTGATCACGCCGACGCCATTCGCAACTGAGCGCGAAACTTCCGTCCAGAACTGCTCATCGTAATTTGAATCCTGGTTAAAAACGTTCAGGTCGATCAGCGGAGTGAAGCTGACTTTGCCAGTGAAATTCAGCGCCTTGACCGAGTACTCGATGGCGCCAATACTGGTATCAACAATGCTGGTAAAACGGGTAGCTTTAACTTGTATTTTTTTTCCTGAAGGCAGGGCCGCGACAAACTCGCGCAACAGGAACCCTTCTTTCATATTCAAAGTACGCGTAAACGACTCGACCTTGGCAGTGGCCAGATCAAGTTCTTCGCCGTCAATCTGTACGCCTATGCCTATCCAGTTAGTCGCATTAAGCACCTTGGCAAAATACTCCGGATAGCCGTTTTTCCACCAGCCGACACGAGTTTTATCGGGATAATAAACACCCGCTACATAACTGCCACGCAGAGTATCGCCGCTATATTTTTCCTCGAAGTTGGCGCGCTGCCCCATCTTGCCATTGCCGATGGAAAAGATACTTTCCGAAATGCGATTGAGCGCGGGGTCGAAACCTTCTTCAATAATATTCCAGGCGTCTTTTGTTATGTAGTCTCTCATTTTTTACATCCACGTTGTGTGTCTAGATTCAATTGATTTATTGAGGTGCTTCAGGATATTTTTGCGACCAATGTGTCTATGGTCGTATCTTGGAAATTCGCGATTACTAAATTCGCTTGTTGCAGCACCGTGTCGACGCCGATGCCGATGACTTTCATGTTGGCGTTGATGGCTGCCTGCACGCCCGCGACGGCATCTTCAAAAACGATGCAATCCGCCGCTGTCACGCCAAGCTCGCGTGCGGCATTCAGAAATACTTCGGGGTCTGGTTTGGCATTGGCGACTTTATTCCCGTCGATGATGGCGTCAAACTGATCGAGCAGCTGGATACGCTCAAGTATCAATTGCGCATTCTTGCTGGCAGAACCGAGGGCTGTCTTAATCCCCTTTGCCCGCACATCAGCCAGAAATTCGCTGACGCCTGGCAAAATTTCTTCGGGCCCGATTTTGTTGATGTATTCAAGGTACCAGCCATTTTTGTTGAGCAAGGCGGCATCGAAATCCGCTTGATCTAATTCGACGGCACCTATGCTTAAAATCAACTTAAGTGACTCAACCCGGCTGACGCCTTTCAGGTGCTCGTTATCTTCTTCAGTGAAATCGAAACCCAGGCTATTCGCCAGACGTTTCCAGGCCAGATAGTGATATTTGGCCGTGTCAACGATCACCCCATCCAGATCAAAAATACAGCATTGAATCACTGGCTTGGCAGCAGACTCAATCGAAACAGAAGTTTGATCTGACATAGCTAACTCACTTCACTCACAAGATGGAGGATCAAAAAATTTGATACATAGGGACTTTAGTTACCAGAAAGCACACTGTTTTTGCCAAGAAAAAATCTACTTCTCAAACAAAAAAATCAAAGCGCTTTGGCTTAATCGAAGTGTAATCCAAAGCGCTTTGAAAAGTAAAGGCATCGTCTCTAAAAAGCACAAATATATTTCCATCGCATTGATAGACATCAAGGCAGAGAGGTATAAATATCCGTTGCGCGATTCCGACAAACAGGCATTTCAAAAATCTCAGGAGTACACTAAAACGTCTTTTGAATTCATATATCGATGTTCATCATGTATGTCAAAGAAATGGAAATAATTATGAAACGTATAATACGTCCCTTCGTAATTGCCACCGTCTTATCGACAATTGCGACCTCCGCCTCAGCCGAATTAGTTATCGTTGTCAACCCGCAAAACCAAGCCACGCGTATGACTACCGCGCAAGCCTCGCAATTTTTTCTTGGCGGTTCGGTCTTGTTTACCCCGCTTGAGCAATCTTCCGACGCTCCCATCCGGGCGGAATTTTACAAAAAAGTGTTGGAAAAAGAGGCGGCTCAAGTGCAGGCAGTCTGGGCCAGAATTGTTTTCACAGGCAAAGGCAAGCCGCCGAAAGAATATAAATCAAGCGCAGATGTCAAGAAAGCCATTAGCGAGAATGTGAATGCCATAGGATATATAGAAAAATCGGCAGTCGATGACAGTGTCAAAGTCATCGCGACGATTCCCTGATACCGGCCATATTTATTCCTCTTTTTTGGAGATTAAAAAATGAAAAAATCATTCTTGGCGCTGGCTCTGGTCAGTCTCATTCCTACGATGGCATCGGCAATAGACTTGTCTGAAGATGGCACATTCAAGCTGACCGGTTTTTATAATTTAACCGGCGCAAAAGTGCTCAGCGGTTCGGCCTTGGGAAGCAGCGAACCCTGGGTGTATCAGCAATGGAATTGTCCTTGCACGATACAAGGCTGGGAATACGCCAGCGTGTATCAAAAAAATAAGGGATTCCAGTTCAATCAGGAATCCTTGCTCGGCGTGCAAATCAAGAAAGACTTCACGCCTACTTTATCGGCTACGGCGCAACTAGTCAGCCGTGCGAATAACCCGAATGATGGCTCGCGTCCGACGATAGATTGGGCGTATGCCACCTGGACTCCATCAGAAAGCTCTGCCTGGACTTTCCAGGCCGGGAAAATGCGCATCCCGCTGTATTACTACAGCGACTATCTGTATATCGGCTACGCCTATCCTTGGGTGCGCCCTGCCCCTGATGTGTATGGCTGGCCGATCTATGCCTACAACGGTGCCAATGTCAGTTACCGTACCCAGTTAGGCAATTCTGACTGGGCCACTACTGTCGCCGCCTGGACCGGTGGCTACACGCAAAAGCATGACACTTACGACACCCTGATTTACTACACGACCCCGACACACGAATCCTGGAAAAAAATCCTCGGTACTTCGGTCGCCATAAACAACGGTATTTTTGATGTCCGTGCCATGTTCATGCACTACAGCGACAGCACCTGGCAAGATAACGCCGACGGCAGCAAATTGAGTTTTGTCGAAGACCAATCCACCAAGATTATGGGCATCTCGGCCAACATGGATTATAAAAACTGGCTGGTTAAGGCAGAGGTCGACCGGTATGAACAAGTCGATGCGGCCAAGGGCCTGAATTACGTGTATAAATATGCGCTGTTTGGTGTCGGCTATCAATACGGTGCGTGGACCCCGATGTACACCTATTCTCAATACACCACCGTGGCAGAGCCGATAGAGGGACGCAAGACGCAATATCTCTCATTGCGCTGGGATTTCAGAAAAAATACCGCGCTCAAATTGCAATACGACGTCACCAAGGATAAGTCGCATTACTCCTATCCGTTTTTTGGCGATTCAAAACTCCTTTCGATCTCGCTTCAGGGGATTTTTTAGTCCTGCGCGAGAAGCTTGCACGTTATTTTTTTGATTAAAGAAAAACACATCCCCTCCCATTTTTTCGTCGTTCCCGCGCGAGCGCACTGCTGTCCGGAATAAATTAATTGACATTTCATTAGAATAATCTCAATTG
>JAZJYB010000191.1:0-4067 GCA_040390685.1 Pseudomonadota bacterium
GGATGGAAATTAATAGTGATAGCGCCACATTTATAAAAAATAGGTTATTATTTACCGATAGTTTGTTGCTTGACATTGTCGATATAGCGCACTCTGCCCATTGAATTGGCAGCTAGCGTCTCCAGATAAGTATTCCTGGAATCCGATCTGTCACAATTGTCAAACTGGCTCCTAAACATGAAGTGCAACATCTGTTATCTGGATAAGAAAATTCCGCCAGAGACACTTATAGCGCTATGACCCTTTTAATTACCCCCTCAACGAGAAATCCATGAGCGAAAACATCAAATACGTAAGTGACGCCTCTTTTGAAGCAGACGTTTTAAAATCCGACAAACCTGTCTTGGTCGATTTCTGGGCTGAATGGTGTGGACCATGCAAGATGATTGCGCCGATTCTGGAAGAAATCTCCAAGGAATATGATGGCAAAGTTGTGGTCGCCAAACTAGATGTAGATGCCAACCAGGCGGTACCAGCCAAGTTTGGTATCCGAGGCATTCCGACTTTAATACTGTTCAAAAATGGCGTTGCAGCTGCGCAAAAAGTTGGCGCACTCTCAAAAGGCCAATTAACTTCCTTTATCGATAGTAATATTTAAGGTAAGATGTAGCGCATAATTCAAGCGACGCTAAGGTGTCGCTTGAATAAAATATGATAAATGTCGATACAAAGAGACATTTTTTAGAATACAATTTCGGCTAATTTAGTGTTTAAATAGCCAAATAAGTAGCCAGAAGCATTCATAATCACAATCCTGTAGTTCTTTTCTGTTCACTCCCCCACCTCTACCTCCCGTCTCGGGACACTCGACATGCACTTATCAGAATTAAAGGCGTTACACGTCTCAGCCTTGCTAGAAATGGCCGTCAGCTTAGACATAGATAACGCCGCACGGATGCGCAAACAAGAACTCATGTTCGCTATCCTTAAAAAACGCGCCAAATCCGGCGAACAAATTTTCGGCGATGGCGCCCTGGAAGTATTGCCTGACGGCTTTGGCTTCTTGCGCTCGCCCGATGCCAGTTACATGGCATCTACCGACGACATCTATATTTCGCCCTCGCAGATCCGGCGCTTTAATCTGCATACAGGCGATTCGATCGAAGGTGAAGTACGCACTCCCAAAGACGGTGAGCGCTATTTTGCCCTGGTTAAAGTCGACAAGGTCAATGGCGAAGCGCCAGAAGCCTCGAAGCACCGCATCCTATTTGAAAACCTCACACCACTACATCCGAACAAGGTCCTGCAATTGGAACGTGATATGCGTGGTGAAGAAAACACCACTGGCCGTATCATCGACCTGATCGCGCCTATCGGCAAAGGCCAACGCGGCTTGCTGGTGGCATCACCTAAGTCTGGTAAATCAGTCATGCTGCAACATATTGCGCATGCGATTACCACGAATCATCCTGACGTCACCATGATCGTCTTGCTGATCGATGAGCGTCCGGAAGAAGTTACCGAGATGCAGCGTTCTGTACGCGGTGAAGTGGTGGCATCGACGTTTGATGAACCGGCAACGCGTCACGTACAAGTGGCTGAGATGGTTTTGGAAAAAGCCAAGCGTCTGGTAGAAATGAAGAAAGACGTCGTGATTCTGCTTGACTCGATTACCCGTCTGGCACGCGCCTACAATACCGTGATCCCTGCTTCCGGCAAAGTACTCACCGGTGGTGTCGATGCGAATGCCTTGCAACGTCCTAAGCGTTTCTTTGGTGCTGCTCGTAACGTCGAAGAAGGTGGTTCATTGACCATCATCGCCACGGCCCTGATCGAAACAGGTAGCCGCATGGATGACGTGATCTACGAAGAGTTCAAGGGTACCGGCAACATGGAAGTCCATCTGGAACGCCGCCTCGCCGAGAAGCGCGTGTATCCATCGATTAACCTGAATAAATCGGGTACGCGTCGTGAAGAATTGCTGATCAAGCCTGATCAACTGCAAAAGATCTGGATCTTGCGCAAGCTGCTGTATAGCATGGACGAGATCGAAGCGATGGAGTTCATCCTCGACAAGATGAAGGCGACTAAAAACAATGCAGAATTTTTCGAAATGATGCGGCGCGGCGGGTAAATCGCCTAGTTAGCCCCAAAAAAAAGCCGCTACCAAGAAATTGATAGCGGCTTTTTTTATTCAAAACTTACTTGCTTACTTCGCAGCCAAACCAGCAGGCTTTTCCCAACCGCCACCGACCGCTTTATTGAGACTCACCACCGCCGTTAAATGCGCCTTTTGCGTCTCGATCAGATTGGCTTCCGCCTGCAATAAATCGCGTTGCGCACTTAGCACTTCAAGATAACTGCTGTAACCATTTTTGTAGCGCAGATCCGCCAGACGCAAGGAATCTTTCAATGCGATGGTTCTACGCTTACTTGCCGCAAAAATCTGCTCGCTTGCGCTGATATTCGTCAAGGCATCATGCACCTCGCGGAAAGCGCCCTGCACCGTCATCACGTATTGCGCCAGGGCTTGCGTTTTGCGCGCCTCGGCACCCGCTACTACCGCACCGATGGCGCCAGCCCTAAATACAGGTTGCACCAGACTTGCACCCACATTCCACAAGAGGGACGCCGGGTTAAACAAGTCTTGAAGTACACGCGATTCATCACCGATACCTGTGGTGAGTTTCACGCTGGGGAAATATGACGCCTTGGCTTGCCCGACATCGGCATTCGCCGCGACCAAAGCTTGTTCGGCCGCGAGAATATCGGGTCTACGGTTCAGCAAATCTGATGGTAAATCTGCCGGCACACTTAAAGACTGATACAAGCCGTCGATACTACTGCCGCGCGCGATCACTGGTTGGGCAATTGAGCTCGGTGAACGACCTAACAATACTGCCAATGCTGATTCGGTATTGGCCAGTGCTTGCTTGGCTTGCGCCAGACTAATCTCAGCGGCAGCGGCTTCCGATTCGGCCTGATGCAATTCTAGTTCACCGACTGACCCAGCAGTAAAACGTTTTTGCTGCAAACGCAGATTTTCCTGGCGCGTGATCAAGGCAGATTCTGATAAGGCAGCCTGCGCATCAAAGGCACGCAGCGCGAAATAATTTTGCGCCAAGGTTGAATACAAACTGCTTTGCACCAGGCCACGATTGGCTTCCTGCGCAAACAGGCGCGCCCTGGATGCTTCATCAGCCCGCGCCAGCTTGCCCCAAAAATCGATTTCGTATGAGGCATTCAAACCGACTTGAAAATCCTTGGCGATAGGCTTGGCACCAGCAGGCAATTTCCCGCCATTTTGGCTGGTGCGACTTTTACTTCCGCTCAGCGTTGCATCGACGACAGGGAAACGATTTGCATGCGTACCGCTGACCGTCGCCCTGGCTTCTTCTATCCTTCCAGCCGCCAACAGCAGATCCTGATTATTTGCGGCCGCTTCATCAAGCAGACTATTCAGCACAGGGTCTTGAAAGCTCTTCCACCAGCTTAAGAAATCTACTTTTGTATCGGCATTGCTGTGCGCTGAGATCGCAGCTAAAGTCGCTGGCGTTTCCAACGCAGGGCGCTGATAATCCGGCCCGATCGCGATACCAAGCGAACCACAACCGGCCAAAGCCAAGCTGGCAGCTAAAGTTGTTAACACTAATTTTGATCTAGACATTGTTATTCCTTCGCATCAGTAACTGGCGCGTTGTGCAATATGTGAACTGGGTGATCGAAATCTTTCTCCGTTGTTTTAAAACGTCTGTCATTGATCAGTTTGAAAAACAAAGGCACAAAGAAAATCGCCAGGAAAGTCGCCGCCATCATGCCGCCCAATACACCGTTACCGAGGGACTGCCGTGCCGCCGCACCGGCACCGTGCGAAAACGCCAGCGGTACCACACCTAAAATGAAAGCCAACGAAGTCATCAAAATCGGCCGGAAACGCAAGCGTGCCGCTTCCAATACCGCCGCCACCGGCGCATAGCCCTCATTCACTTTCATCACCGCAAATTCGACAATCAAAATCGCATTTTTCGCTGACAAGCCCAATAAGGTGACGAGGCCAATCTGGAAATACACGTCATTATTGAAGTGCCGCAAATACACCGCCATCAAGGCACCAAAAATACCGAAAG
>JAZJYB010000192.1:0-2373 GCA_040390685.1 Pseudomonadota bacterium
CGTTAGTTGTGTCGCTACCCCTTGTGTCGGAAGGCGCTGCGCTTTTCCGACCTACAAACCCGTACTACCAATCACGCTATCCCAAAACTTGCTGGTCGTGCCATAGCGCCCAGGTTCAGCAAGATCGTGATGTAATCCGTGCCAATGTTGCCGCCGTTTCAACCAGGCGTTATCGCTGCGCCAATGATGGATGGCGTGATGTGTGATCGTGTACATCAGATAACCTGAAAGCAAACCCAAGGTTAAGGAGCACGCTAGCCATAGATCGCCGGCAAAAAATAATACCGGAAGAAAGAACAGCGTCAGGAACAAGAAAGCACTGAACATGGTGGGTATGCGCATGCGTGCTGTGGGCCGTCGATGATGCTCTTCATGCCATCGCTGAAATGGCTGCACGCCGTGCAAAATTACGCGGTGAATGAAGTACTCCACTAAAGTCCAGAACAAGCATCCGAGTATGACCAGCCAAAACATTTTCAGTGATTGATTTTGCGGGCCCGCCAATAATAAAAACACCAACAGAGCCAATATGGAAATGCCATACAAAATAAAGTCCGCAAGGTACGCCGCCTTACTACGTTCTGACAATAAAATTTTCATCATTTCCTTTTATTCACAGTGCAGCCTTTATATGACGATAAACGCAGCGGGCACAACGATCTGTACGGCAGCGCACTAGACATTTGTTTATTTTTCCTCAACGCAATTAATTTCTTTTATGTGCGCTAACGAACGGAAGCCTTAATCGCTATTTGTCTATACTGATCTTGCGCATACTGGAATTTTTCTGGATTTTGCTACTCAGGAGAACATTCATGAATACCACGCGGTCCGAATCTGATAGTTTTGGAACAATAGAAGTCCCCGGCGATGCTTTATGGGGAGCGCAGACGGCGCGCAGTTTGCGATTTTTTGCCATCGGTGAGCAGCGCATGCCGATCAAAATCATCTACGCGCTGGCGTGGATCAAAAATATTGCGGCTACAGTCAACCGGGATTTGCAATTGCTTGATGCCAGCAAAGCCAAGGCGATCGCCGATGCGGCGCAGCGTATTGTGGCGGGCGAATTTGACGCACAATTTCCTTTATCGGTATGGCAGACAGGTTCTGGCACACAGAGCAATATGAATGTAAATGAAGTATTGGCGAATCTCGCCTCGCAAGCTTTAGGCGGCGAAATCGGAGATGGGCGTATGGTGCATCCGAATGACGATGTTAATCTAGGTCAATCGTCCAATGATGTGTTCCCTACCGCGATGCATATCGCTGTGGCACAACAAGCAAAACATAATTTATTTCCGGCGTTACACGGTTTGCGGATTGCACTCACCGCTAAAATTTTAACTTTTGAAGCCATCGTTAAAATTGGCCGTACCCATTTGCAAGACGCCACTCCAGTCACCTTGGGGCAAGAATTTGGCGGTTACGAGGCACAACTGGCACTTTGCGAAGCGAGTTTGCGAGACGCCATGATTGCGGTACACACTTTGGCCATAGGCGGCACAGCAGTTGGCACTGGCATCAATACGCATCCCGAATTTGGCCAACGTGTAGCGAGTATGTTGGCAGAACGGCTCAACTTGCCATTGGTACAGGCAGACAATTTATTTGCCGCGATGGCGGGGCATGAAGCGCTAGTGGCTTTTCATGCAGCCGTGAAAATGCTGGCGATTGCCCTGACCAAAATCGCCAATGATATCCGTCTGATGGGCAGCGGCCCACGCGGTGGCTTGGGCGAGCTGCGCTTGCCAGAGAATGAGCCCGGAAGTTCCATCATGCCAGGCAAAGTCAATCCCACCCAAATCGAGGCTATCACGATGGTCTGCGCACAAGTAATGGGGCACGATGTTGCGATAGGATTTGCCGCGAGCCAGGGACATTTTGAACTCAATGTGTATAAGCCACTGATTGCCAGCAATATCCTCGATAGCATCGTGCTGTTATCCGATGCCATGCGCAGCTTTACGCAACATTGCGTAGTCGGCATTGAGGTAAACGAAGCACATGTAGAGCAACAGGTACAAGGATCATTGATGCTGGTCACGGCATTGGCACCGCATATCGGTTATGACGAGGCCGCAAAAATTGCCAAATACGCCTATACCAACAACATCACATTACGCCAGGCCGCGCTGGAGATTGCCGAGGTAAGTGCAGAGCAATTCGACCTCTGGGTTAACCCGCGCAATATGCTGGGGTCACAGGAAAAACAAATTCCTGATTAGTTACATAGCTCATGAAACAAGCATTTCAGTCAATCTCGCGCATGCGCTAATTGTTACCCACAAATATCAAACATGCTAGTCGCGCCTGTTTTTGATGTTGATGTTGAAGCTGCTTTTGACACAGAATTCCGCTGATGAGCTGCCGTTT
>JAZJYB010000193.1:0-21854 GCA_040390685.1 Pseudomonadota bacterium
TTGGCACGCTCAAACAAGCTAGTGAAATCAAGTTTTATCCGTGGTTTCAAGGCGATCGCCACGACATTGCCATCATGTACCTCGGGTAAGGAAAATACCGAACCGAAGACAAAGCGCAGGGCCTTTAAATTTTTTGCGTAACTAGGGTGATCGCCAAATAGGTTCACCGTTAACACGCCATCGGGGGTCAGGCAATCGGCACAGGCTTGATAAAACTCAGCGCTGTCGAGTACTGGACCACGTGCCGTGGCATCGTAGAGATCCGCCTGAATCGCGTCGAATTTGCCGTGATTATCGCTATCCATGACGAAATCGAGTGCATCCATTTCACGCACGCTGAGCCTGTCATCATTGGCAGGCAGTTTGAACATGCTTTCACAGATCATGATGACTGCCGGATTCAGATCGATCGCGGTGACCTGCGCGTTTTCAAATTGGCGATAACAAAATTTGGTCAGCGCGCCGGTACCTAAACCTAATTGCAAAAGATGTGTTGGCGCAGTATGGAACAACATCCAGGCCATCATTTGCTGGGCATATTCCAGCTCTAGCCAGTCGGGTTTGCGCAAGCGCATGGCGCCCTGCACCCATTCTGTACCGAAGTGCAGGAAACGCACACCGTCCAGTTCCGATAAGGTGATCGGGGCAAATTTCGCCTTGCGCGGACTTTTAGGTGCGGCAGCCTTGGGGCCGGAGCGATAGTTACCTTCGGCTTCAATGGATTTTCGTTTAATTAGCATTTCATTATTTTAACCAGCATCGTGTCGGACTAGAAAGAAATTACTCAGGTTTACACACAATTTGTTGCCATTGCGTAAGCTTGGCGGCAAAACTCATTTGTGCGTATGCGGGTGAAGAGGAGGGCAGCTGCAAAGTTTGGTAACCCAGTTGCTGCAAGTTACTTTCCAATTTTCCGGCTGTTTTCCCATTGAAACACAATTTTTTAAGGCCAGGATAAGTGCTTTGCAGCGTTGCGAAATTATTCATTTTGCCGTGTTTGATGGCGGAATCAAGGCTGCCCTGTCTGGCGCACGCTTCAAACACATCCCATAAACCTATCCCATGGCTTAATACTTGTTGTAGCCTGTCTTGATAAGCGAGTCCTGCCAGGTCAGTATTGAGCACTGCGGACAAGAGACGCCAAAATTGATTTTGCGGAAACGCATAGTATTCTTGTGCGGTGAGCGAAGCCACCCCAGGAAAACTGCCGAGTATCAAGGTATGTGTTGCATCGTCGATAACGGCAGGGAAGCCCGGCAACAAATTTTCATGATTAGAGTGAATCTTCGACATTTTATTTATATAGTGATACTGGTGGTGCAGCTAACGCACTGCAGCGTAACAAAAAAACTTACATAATAAAACAAGGAGACAAAATGAGCGATGCAAGAACAGTGGATACCTTACTCAATAAATATGCCGAAAGTCATCAAAATCACGTCAATGAATGGATACATTTTATTTGTGTCCCGGCAATCATGTGGACCGTCTTGGGCTTGATTTGGGCCATACACCCGATTTTATCTGTCGTGGCTGGCGTGCTTGCCTTGGTGTACTACGCATATCTATCGATACCATTTGCCATAGGAATGGGGCTGATGGCGAGCTTGATGCTAGGAATTCTGTATGTGCTGCCGCCAGCGATAATCTTGCCCTCCGCCCTGAGTGTTTTCGTTGTTGCATGGATTTTTCAATTCATAGGGCATAAGATAGAAGGCAAGAAACCATCGTTTTTTGAAGACTTACGGTTTTTGTTAATCGGCCCATTATTCGTATTGGGTTTTTTATATCGACGCCTGAAAATTTCCTACTGATTCGATCTCTGAAAAGATAAAAATCTTGAACAAATTGTTGTCCCTGGGGTCGAAACTATCGTCGAAAACGAGTTTTTTGAAATTGCCTGAGTTTGCTTGTTGTGCATTGAAAAAATGTGGAGCTTATGATGAAAAAGTTGACCGATGTTACCTTCGTTCTAGCTGTTGTTGTAGCTGTTAGTGCATGTGCGGTAACGCCTACTTCGAGTAACGTGTATCGAGCGCATCAGACACAAAATGAACAGATCGTGCGCATGGCGGTGGTCGAGTCGGTCAGGGAAGTCGTGATAGAAAGACGCGAAACCGGCGTTGGTACCGCCGCTGGTGCCGCGCTCGGTGGGATTGCCGCCGGTTCAAGCATGGGTCAGGGTAACGGTGCGTTGGCGGCCACCATAGTCGGTGCAGTGGTCGGCGGTATCGTAGGGCAAAACATAGAAGCCAATGCCAATCAGCGAAAAGGCCTGGAGATTACTGTGCGATTGGATAATGGCGAGTTCAGGGCCATAACTCAAGATGCCGATGAATTATTTCGACCAGGTGACCGGGTAAGATTGCTGTCGGGTAGAGGTGTGACACGAGTGACACACTAAATAAACAAGGCAAAAAAAACAGCGGCCATGCCGCTGTTTTTTTACTTCTGTTTATACCGTTTTTATTTACTCAGCAATAGTTCATTGAGTCGCTTCACAAAACTGGCAGGATCTGCCAGTGAGCCGCCTTCTGCCAGCATCGCTTGGTCAAACAGGATATGCGACCAGTCGGCAAATTTAGCGTCTTCGTATTTCAGCTTTTGTACCAAAGGATGATCGGGATTCACTTCCAGAATTGGCTTGGATTCTGGTGCCGCCTGGCCCGCAGCTTTCAGCATCCGCATCAGATTGCCGGAGAGCTCGTTATCGTCAGCAACCAGACAGGCCGGCGAGTCAGTCAGGCGGAAAGTAACGCGCACGTCCTTGGCCTTGTCCGCCAACGCCGTTTTCATCTTCTCTACCAAATCCTTGAACTCGGTCTCAGTCTCTTCGTGTTGCTTTTTCTCTGCTTCATCTTCCAGTTTGCCCAGATCCAGATCACCCTTGGCGACCGAGACCAGTTCTTTGCCATCAAATTCAGTCAGGAAAGACAGCATCCACTCATCAACGCGATCGGTCAGTAACAAGACTTCGACGCCTTTCTTGCGGAAAATTTCCAGATGTGGGCTATTTTTACCTGCGATATAACTGTCGGCAGTCACATAATAAATCTTGTCCTGCCCTTCCTTGGCACGGCTTAAATAGGCGGCTAAAGAGACGTTTTGCGCATCGCTGTCGTTGTGGGTAGAAGAAAAACGCAAGAGCTTGGCGATTCTATCTTTATTGGTCGCATCTTCACCTATACCTTCTTTCAATACCTGGCCAAATTCTTTCCAGAATGTAGTGAATTTTTCTTGCTTGGAGGCAGAATCGTCTTCCCCTTCGGCATTCGCCAGTTCTTCCAGCATGCCTAAAACACGCTTGGTCGAACCTTCGCGAATTGCCTTGATATCGCGCGATTCCTGCAAGATTTCACGCGATACATTCAGTGGCAGATCGTTGGTATCGATAATCCCTTTGACGAAGCGCAGATACACCGGCATCAGTTGTTCTGCATCGTCCATGATGAAGACGCGTTTGACGTACAGCTTAATGCCACCACGCTTATTGCGGTCCCACATGTCAAACGGTGCGCGGCTTGGTATATACAGCAATTGCGTGTATTCGCTGCGGCCTTCAACCCGGTTATGCGTATGCGTTAGCGGGGCGGCGAAGTCATGCGAAATGTGCTTGTAAAATTCCTCGTATTGCTGTGCCGTGATGTCATTCCTGTTGCGTGCCCACAAGGCGCTGGCTTGATTGACAGTTTCCAGTTCATCCTTCAATACTTGTTCTTTTTTCTCTTCGTCCCACTCTTCTTTTTGCATCATGATAGGCAAAGAGATATGGTCGGAATAAGTACGGATGACGGTTTTGAGTTTCCATGCTGACAGGAAATCATCTTCGCCTTCACGCAGATGCAGGGTGATGGCAGTGCCGCGGTCTGCCTTGACGATATCTTCTACGCTGAAGTCGCCAGCGCCGGTAGATTCCCAGCGTACGCCTTCAGTCCCCTTACAGCCGGCGCGACGTGATTCCACGGTGATTTTGTCAGCGACAATAAAACCGGAGTAAAAGCCAACGCCGAACTGGCCGATCATGGCGGCGTCTTTTTGTTGGTCGCCGGAGAGTTTGCCGAAAAATTCTTTCGTGCCGGATTTGGCAATCGTACCCAGATGTTCGATTGCTTCATCGCGTGTCATCCCGATGCCATTGTCGGCAATGGTAATAGTGCGGGCAGTCTTGTCGAAACTTACCTTGATCTTTAAATCAGAATCGTCTTCCAACAGGCTTGCGTTATGAATGGCTTCATAACGCAATTTGTCAGCGGCATCAGAAGCGTTGGAGATTAATTCACGCAAGAAGATTTCTTTGTTGGAATACAGTGAGTGAATCATCAACTGCAACAACTGCGAAACTTCAGCCTGAAAGCCTAGGGTTTGTTTTTCTGACATGCTTACCTCAAAAGGGAATAAGAATTAATGAAAAATTTACAAAAAAAATTGCTTGTGATCAGAAGTATGGGTGTTTCGGACTATTTCAAGGTGTGGATCTTGGCGGAATACTTCTTATAGGCGGGGAAAAGAGGGGAAAAAGAGGAGGAAAGCAAAATTCTTGTAATTTGTGCTTCTACTGCCTATCTTGATTGGGTGATTTTCTTAATTAATTGATGTCATCAATGTGTAGTAAGTCTTCGAAATAATATAAGTATTGCGATGCATTATTTGTTTTGCATCGCAACATGCTATAATCGTCGGTTATCCGAATCATCTCCCAAAGTAAATACAATCATGACCAAGACAAAACGCGCTATACGCAACATCGCCATTATCGCCCACGTTGATCACGGCAAAACAACGCTGGTTGATCAATTACTGCGCCAATCCGGTACTTTCCGCGACAATCAGCAAGTTGATGCTCGCGTCATGGACTCCAACGATATCGAAAAAGAACGTGGTATCACGATTCTCTCGAAGAACTGCGCAGTCGAATACAAAGGCACGCACATCAATATCGTTGATACCCCAGGCCATGCCGATTTCGGCGGCGAAGTTGAGCGTGTATTGTCGATGGTTGATAGCGTTTTGCTGTTAGTTGATGCACAAGAAGGCCCGATGCCGCAAACACGTTTTGTGACTCGTAAAGCGTTGGCATTAGGTCTCAAGCCTATCGTTGTGGTGAACAAGGTTGATCGTGAAAATGCCGATCCTCAGAAGGCCGTCAACGCAACTTTTGAACTCTTCGACAAACTGGGCGCAACCGACGAACAACTTGATTTCCCTATCATCTACGCATCAGGCTTCAAAGGCTATGCAAGTCTGGTAGACACAGTGCGCGAAGGCAATATGGATCCGTTGTTCGACGCGATCCTTAAGCACGTTCCTGCACGCGAAGATGATCCGGATGGTCCTTTGCAATTGCAAATCACTTCCCTTGAATACTCTTCTTACGTCGGTAAGATCGGCGTTGGCCGTATCTTGAGTGGCCGTATCAAGCCATTGCAAGATGTAGTCTGGATGAATGGTCCTGATGACAAGCCGACTAAAGCACGTGTGAATCAAGTGCTGACTTTTAAAGGTCTGGACCGCGTTCTGGTCGATGAAGCGCTGGCTGGTGACATCGTGCTGATTAACGGTATCGAAGAAATCGGTATTGGTTCAACTTTGTGCGCACCTGATTTTCCTAACGGTTTGCCAATGTTGAAAGTGGATGAGCCGACATTGACGATGAACTTCATGGTGAACAATTCGCCATTGGCTGGTCGCGAAGGTAAATTCGTGACAACTCGCCAGATCCGTGATCGTCTCGATCGCGAACTCAAGGGCAACATGGCACTCCGCGTTGTTCAAGCTGAAAACGATGATTCAACATATGAAGTTTCTGGTCGCGGCGAATTGCACCTGACGATTCTGATCGAAAACATGCGTCGTGAAGGTTTCGAACTCGCTGTTTCCCGTCCACGCGTGGTGTTCAAGATGGTGGATGGCGTACGCCACGAGCCGTATGAAAACTTGACCGTTGACGTAGAAGAGAACAACCAGGGCGGCGTCATGGAAGAACTCGGTCGTCGTCGTGGCGATCTGCAAAACATGGAACCGGATGGCAAAGGTCGTGTCCGTCTGGAATACCGTATTCCTGCGCGTGGCCTGATCGGCTTCCAGGGCGAATTCATGACGCTGACACGCGGTACTGGCTTGATGAGCCACGTGTTTGATGAATACGCACCAGTCGATAACACTAAGGGTGAACTCGGTGGCCGTCGTAACGGTGTATTGATTTCTCAGGATGACGGCGCTGCTGTTGCCTACGCGATCTGGAAACTGCAAGATCGCGGCCGTATGTTCGTCAGCCACAATGATCCAGTTTATGAAGGCATGATCATCGGTATCCATTCCCGTGAAAATGACCTGGTTGTGAACCCGATCAAAGGTAAGCAATTGACTAACGTGCGCTCTTCCGGTACGGATGAAGCGGTGCGTCTGGTACCACCAATCCTGATGAATCTGGAATACGCGGTTGAATTTATTGACGATGATGAATTGGTCGAAGTCACACCAAAGAGCATTCGTCTGCGCAAACGTTATTTGAAAGAGCACGAGCGTAAAAAAGCCTCACGCGATTAATCGGTAATTATTTCCATCAAGCTAACGATGGAAAACTAAAAACCCGTTTGCTCTGCCACTGATGTGGTGTGATCAAGCGGGTTTTTATTTGTGTGAAAATTTCTTGAATCTAAAATGCCAAACAAACCCAGCCATCGCCAAGCCCTATTCCTGATGATCTTCGCCGCCACACTATGGAGCATGGCCGGTGTATTAACGCGTCAGCTAGATGCCGCGCGTGGCTTTGAAGTTACTTTCTGGCGCAGTATTTTTGCCGCCTTGTACGTCGCTGCAGCCTTGCTGTGGCAGCACAAATTGCAGGCAGTGCCACGCTTGCTGGCGCAGGATAGGTTCGGCCTGATTTCAGGGGCGATGTGGGCCGTGATGTTTTCCTGTTTCATGATTGCCCTGACCTTAACCACCGTCGCCAATACCCTGATCGTGATGAGCGTATCGCCTTTGCTCACTGCAATCTTTGCCTGGATCTTCTTGCGCCAGTATATTCCAGCGCGCACCTGGCTGGCGATTGCGGTCGCCCTGGCCGGTATGGTTTGGATGTTTGTCGACGGTTTTTCCAAGGTCGATGGCAAAGGTCTGAGCGGCTTGATCGTGGCAATGGGCATCCCTCTGGCCGCGTCGGTGAATGTGATTGTTTTAAAAAAAGCAGGGCACACGATAGATTTGATCCCGGCTATTTTAATTGGCGGGGTTTTGTCGGCATTATTGATGCTGCCGGTTGCCATGCCATTCCAGGCATCCGCGCATGACATTTTTATTATGGCCATGTTAGGTTTTTTTCAGCTGGGCTTTCCCTGCATGCTGATGGTGCGCGCTGCCCGCAGCTTGTCGGCGCCGGAAATTTCCTTGCTGGCCTTGTTGGAAGTCTTGCTCGGCCCGATCTGGGCTTGGTTGGGTGCCGGTGAAGTGCCTGCCAATGCAACGTTAATGGGCGGCGCCGTGGTGTTAACTGCACTAGTATTTAACGAATTGGCAGCAATGCGGAATCGCGTGTTGATCTAGCTCAAATGGAAGTCAATCAGCTCTCGTCTTGAATGCTGGCAGCACTATAATCGCGAACATTTTTCTTTTCGGATTATCCTGCCATGTCTACCAATCTGCTGCGCGCCCCTGAACTTCTCTTACCTGCCGGTTCGCTGGAAAAAATGCATGCCGCCTTTGATTTTGGCGCCGATGCGGTGTATGCAGGTCAGCCACGCTACAGCCTTCGTGCGCGCAATAATGAATTCTCTACGCTTGATATTTTGCAGCAAGGCATAGACGGCGCCCATGCACGCGGCAAACTCTTCTTCGTTGCCAGTAATATTTTCCCGCATAACGCCAAGCTTAAAACCTATATCAATGACATGGCACCCGTCATCGCCATGAAGCCAGATGCCGTGATCATGGCTGACCCTGGCCTGATCATGATGGTGCGTGAAAAATGGCCGGAAGTGAATGTGCATCTGTCAGTACAAGCGAATGCAGTGAACTGGGCTGACGTCAAGTTCTGGCAAAAGATGGGCCTGACGCGCGTGATTTTGTCGCGTGAACTTTCGCTGGATGAAATCGAAGAAATCAAGCAGCGCTGCCCGGAAATGGAAATAGAAGTCTTCGTGCATGGCGCACTCTGCATCGCTTATTCCGGTCGTTGCCTGCTGTCCGGTTATTTCAATCACCGCGATCCGAATCAAGGTACCTGCACCAATTCTTGCCGTTGGGATTACAAGGTCGAGAACGCCAGCGAAAACGAAACCGGCGACTTGCAGCGCATTCCGGTCGAGACCATCAAACTCAATTTCAATGAAGCCCTGGAAGAGGCGAATCAGTCGTTTTCTGCGATGGGCGACATGCCACGTCATCCGCTGGCAGACCGCCCTTATCTGGTCGAGGAAGCTGGCCGTCCTGGCAGTTTCATGCCGATACTGGAAGACGAGCACGGCACCTACATCATGAACTCCAAAGACTTGCGCGCGATTGAACACGTCGAACGACTGGCAAAAATTGGTGTCGATTCATTGAAGGTGGAAGGCCGCACCAAGTCGCTGTATTACGTCTCGCGCACCGCGCAAGCCTACCGTCGTGCGATTGATGATGCAGTAGCCGGGCGGCCGTTTAATGAACAGTTACTAGGCGAGTTGAACGGCCTGGCCAACCGCGGCTATACCGATGGTTTCTACCAACGCCATCACACGCAAGATCACCAGAATTATATGGAAGGTGTCTCGAAGGCGCACCGCAGCCAATACGTCGGCCAGGTGTTGCGGGTGGTCGATGGTTGGGCCGAAGTTGAGGTGAAAAACCGCTTTGCGGTCGGCGACCAGATCGAAATTATTCACCCATCGGGCAATGAAATCGTCACCCTGGCAGAGATGCGCAGCGCGAACAATACGCCCTTGAGCATCATCGGCGGCGCTGGGCATCGCGTGCAAATCCCATTTGATGTCAGATACGACAAGGCTCTATTGGCACGCATGCTATAAAAAAGCAGGTTGAATTGTAACCCGCAGGGTGCGCCATGCGCACCATTCACACTTGCCTTCGCCAATATTGCCCATTTTCTGTTAAGTCACTGGTGTGCATGGCGCACTCTATTGCACCGCACTACGTTGATACTCAATCGCATAAAACAAAATTACGCACGTGTACGTAAGTGTGATTCGTAATCGCATAAATTACTGTCTCAGGTAAGAGGTAAGAGGTAAGATTGAAATCCTTTTGCATTGCCCGACAACCGGAAGTGGCGTTGGTTAAATTTCAGCCAGTAGGTTTTTTGCTCTAAAATTGCACAGCATCGTCGACAAGATTAAGCGCATTTAATAAACCGTCTTTTAGCCATCAGGAAAAAACAATGAAAATTTCTGCTCGATTTGTCACAAGCTTATTCGCGATCCTGACGAGCTCCAGCGTTTTTGCGCAAGAGAGCTGGCGCGTGCTTGATCCGGAAAATACCTTGATCATCGAATCCAGCAAAGGTCGCCTCATTCTGGAAATGCGTCCTGATATGGCCCCCAAATCTGTCGAGCGGGTCAAACTTTTGGCGCGCGAAAAAACCTATGATGGTTTGCAATTTCACCGTGTGATCGCCGGCTTTGTCGCGCAAACCGGTAACCCGAATAATCGTGATGGTGGCGGCACATCCCATCCTAACCTTGCGCCTGAAATGATGTTTAAGCAAAAACTCAATTCCGGTGAAATTGTGGTGAGTAATGGTAGCATTAGCGCTACCGGATTTCTTGGTGGCGTACCGTTTCAAGCTACGCCGATTACCGATGTCATCAAAAACACTAAGGGCAGCCTGCGCGCCTGGGGTGCACATTGCCCTGGCGTCGCAGGGATGGGGCGCAACGAGGCGCGCGATTCTGCGAATAGCGAACTGTATTTCATGCTCGATTCTGCCCGTCGTTTAGACCGTGATTACACGGTGTTTGGCCGCATCGTGGTGGGCATGGATATCTTGAAAAACATCAATCTCGGTGAACCGCCAACAAATCCAGACATCATGAAAACTGTGCGGGTATTAGCAGATATTTCAGCGGCAGAACGGCCAAAAGTAAGTGTCATGACGGGTACAGCCTTGAGTGCCGAAATCGACAAAGTCCGGCAACAAAAAGGCGCCGATTTTAGTGTCTGTGATGTGGTGATTTCTGCAAAAGTGGAGTAGGCGCCATCTGTTCTTGTCTGAACAACTAAGCTGAGCGATACTTTGCCTGCGATGACAAATCGCGGCTTTATTAAGTGGCGATCGGTTCATATCAGAATCTCAATCGCCATCTTCATTCTAATAATAGAAAGGCAGCACGGAGATGGATTTTAGTAACCCAACCAGTATTACCTTCATCATCTACATACTCGCGATGTTATGCATAGGCTTTGCGGCATGGCGGTATACCAATAATTTATCCGATTACATTTTAGGCGGACGTAGCCTGGGCGCATTCGTTACTGCGATGAGTGCCGGTGCCTCGGATATGAGTGGCTGGTTACTTATGGGTCTGCCTGGCGCCCTATATTTTTCCGGATTGTCAGAAGCGTGGATCGCGATTGGGCTAATTATCGGTGCCTGGTTTAACTGGAATCTGGTGGCGGGGCGCTTGCGTGTATATACCGAATTGACGAATAACGCCTTGACCCTGCCGGAATATTTTACCCATCGATTTGAGGACGAAAGCAAATTGCTGCGCGTGATTTCTGCCTTGGTCATCCTGGTGTTTTTCACGATTTACTGCGCCTCTGGCATGGTGGCCGGTGCGCGTTTGTTTCAGCAAACTTTTGGAATGACGTATGAAGTGTCGCTGTGGGCCGGCGCTGCCGCGACTATTATTTATGTCTTTATCGGCGGCTTTCTGGCAGTCAGTTGGACCGATACGGTACAAGCAAGCTTGATGATTTTTGCACTATTGTTGGCACCGATGATGGTGATCATCAGTGTCGGTGGCTTTAGTGAAGCGATCACTGTGATTAATCATATCAATCCTAAATATACCGATTTGTTTAGCGGCACTTCATTCATAGGAATAATCTCCTTATTGGCATGGGGCTTGGGTTATATGGGGCAACCACATATTCTGGCGCGCTTTATGGCCGCAGAAAATTTTGCAACGATTAAGATTGCCCGCCGTATCGGTATGACCTGGATGATTTTGTGTTTGGCGGGTGCGGTGGCGGTAGGATTTTTTGGCATCGCGTATTTTGCGAATCATCCAGAACAAGCCGCGACAGTGACGGCAAATAAGGAAACAGTGTTCATTTCGCTGTCGCAAATTTTGTTTAATCCCTGGATCGCCGGTATCTTGTTGTCTGCGATTTTGGCCGCGGTGATGAGTACCTTGTCTTGTCAATTATTGGTATGTTCATCGGCATTGACGGAAGACTTCTATAAATCATTTTTCCGCCCTAAAGCATCGCAGGCAGAACTGGTCTGGTTTGGCCGAGTGATGGTGCTGGCGGTGGCGGTGGTGGCGATTATGATTGCCGGTAATCCGAACAGCAGTGTCTTAGGTTTGGTCAGCAACGCATGGGCGGGATTTGGCGCAGCATTCGGGCCTGTCGTCTTGCTTTCATTGGTATGGCCAAGTATGAACCGCAATGGCGCTTTGGCCGGCATGTTTGTCGGTGCGCTGACCGTGATCGTCTGGGGCGAATACAAATGGTTTGCTTTATATGAGTTGGTGCCAGGTTTTATCTTCGCCTGTATTGCCATTTATATCGGCAGCAAATTTGGCGCACCCGCATCGGAGAAAATGAAAGCCGCGTTTGCCACCATGCGCTTGCAATCGACTAAATAGTTAGTAGGTCGGAAAAGCGCAGCGTCTTCCGACATCAACCGAAAAAATGTCGGAAGGCGCTGCGCTTTTCCGACCTCACTACAAACCACAAACGCTTCAAGCGTCGCCGGTTTTCTCTTTGAATTCGCAGAGCGGAAGATAATATGTTTGGTTACGTCCGTTTTGTTTTGCCTTGTACAGCGCAGCGTCTGCGGCATCGACCAGAAATGGCATGTTGATTTCGCTTCTGTCGTCGTAAGTACTGACGCCTATGCTGACGCTGATCTGTTGTGCGATACGCGACTTCAGATGCGGTATAGCCAACTCCCAGATCGCAAGTCTTATTCTGTGCGCAAACGACATCGCATGTTCTTCAGGCATATTTGGCAACATCAGAATAAACTCTTCGCCACCAAAGCGTGCCACGACATCGGTTGAGCGCGATAGTTGCGCCTTCAAGGCATTGGCCACTTTGATCAAGGTTTTGTCGCCAGTCGGGTGGCCGTAATAATCGTTGTATTCCTTGAAGAAATCAATATCAATCATGAACATGGATAAAGGCAATTTTTGCCGCTCGGCTTGTCCTAGCGCCAGCTTATAATGTTCGTCAAAAAAGCGGCGGTTATAGATGCCGGTCAGGCTATCTGTGGTGGCGTCACGTTTCAATATTTCTGAATGTGAACGGAGCATTTTTTCGCGTTTGATCGAAGTGCTGGAATCTGAAATCTGTATCAGGCAACAAGCTTTGCCATGCGCTATCGGTAGCGGGGTGATGGTAATGGACAGGTGCATGCGAACTTTTTTAATGTGCTTTTCAGCAGGCACATACAAGGCTAACGGTGAACGATGCAAGGCATTCGACAGCACCACTGGTAAGCCGTAAGTGAGGGCGCTTCTTAGCGCGGATAAAAATGCGGGGCTGGGTGCATCTTGAAAAGCTGTCGCTATCTTAGCGGTCAATGCCCGGTTCTTTGGGATCTCGCTATGTTTGACAACCCAATCATTCCACAGCAGGATATTTTCGTCTGCATCAACCACAATCAAGCCCATATTGATCGAACTGATGATACTTTCCAAATTCAGCGGTTTCATCAGATGTTCCCTAAAAACCTATCGATCTGTATGACTAAATTTTGTAGCGACATCGAACTAAGCAGAAAGATCAGGTTGCCTTCGGACTGGCGCTTTTCTATCTTAAGATCAATATGTAAAACCAATACATAGGGTTGATCACTAGCTTGGATGATGCTTTGAAATATTTCTTCTATCGTGGCTATTTTGTAGGATGGCAAAGAGCTATTGAGTGAAATGTGCAACATGTCTGCCATTGCAGACAAGCAGGCATTGAGTATGATGTTTCCGAGTTCGCACATGGCCTCTTGTTCAAATTCCGCGAGCTCTTCTATGCTCATTTGCGAACCCATCATGTCACGCACAATTTCTAGTGCATGCGCTTCAGTAAACAGGAGCACTGCGTCAGCCTCGAAAGGGCCGGAAAATTGCTGGCTGACGGCGCCGAACCTGACGCTATTAAAGTCTAGAAGTACCGTGTCTGCCTCGGAGGTTTTCTTGATTTCAATCAAGGGTACCGAGAGTTTGACTTCGTCGCCGACGATCTCGGAGAGGCTAGCGGCCGCTCTGCCTGCGCCAACGTTGAAAACCTCGGTTAGCGCGTCTAGATGAAGTTCGGTCAGTGTATCCACAGTTATCCCACAAAATGCGCAATTGCTTCTGCGATAGATTTTTCAGTCACTGGTTTTGCGACAAATATTGCACCTATCGATGAGGCGCGGTTCTGAAACGATTCTTGAATATTCGCGGAAAATATCACAATGCGCATCTTTGGATGTTTGGCCAGTATTTGTTCTGCTGCATCAGTCCCTAATGTGCCAGGCATATTGATATCCATGGTGCAGAAATCTGGCGTATCTTGGTCCACCAGTTCTATTGCCTCATTGCCACTCGCTGCTTCGATGATTTGCCATTCTGGATGAACTTCCAGGATGCGGGCGCGAATTACCATACGGGAAACTTTACTATCATCAACAATAAGCAATTTTTTATTTGTGTTGTCTGAGTTTGTCATAGAGGTCTGGCTCGTTGTATTGGTTCTGAAGATCTCGATTTTACCTGAATCATTTGCAAACATAAAAATGATTTTGTTGCTCTACAAAAAGGAAGCTGCGTAAGAAAATATTCAAATTCCTGACGTGTTCCTGACGTGTGGCTTTTATGTTTTTTCTGGCAAAGTAGTGGCTACATTTTCCCGGATCCGGCTACACTTGAACCGAGAATTTCCATTAGGCGCACCTGCGGTGCGTGTGCGTGCTGACGGCGCATTTTCGGCTATTTTTGTTGCTCTTCGTTGCCAATAGCTCGCTATTGGCGCCTCATTCGCAGCAAAACTATCTCGAAAAGTGCATCCGTCATCAGCGCAAATCCTAATGAAAATTCTCGGTTAAAAAAAGGAGATCTCATGTTATACGCAAATTTTTACCAACAATCGATACAACAGCCAGAAACTTTTTGGGATGACGAGGCCAAGTTAATTGACTGGCATACGCCCTATAGCAAAGTGTTGGATGTATCGCGCCCACCGTTTGCCAAATGGTTCGTCGATGGCGAAACCAACCTTTGTTATAACGCGGTCGACCGCTGGTTGCCGACACAAGCCGACCGGCCTGCGTTGATCGCGATTTCAACCGAAACCAATAGCGAAAAAAACTATAGTTTTGCCGAGTTGAACCGCGAAGTGCAGCGTATGGCGGCATGCATGTTGGCGCTCGGTGTCAAGCAGGGTGATCGTGTCTTGATCTACATGCCTATGGTGGCGGAGGCTGCCTTCGCCATGCTCGCATGCGCACGGATAGGCGCGGTGCATTCAGTGGTGTTTGGTGGCTTTGCCTCAAAAAGCCTGGCAACCAGGATCGATGACGCCAAGCCGGTGTTGATAGTCTCGGCTGATGCCGGCATGCGTGGCGGTAAAGCCGTTCCGTATAAGCCTTTACTGGATGAGGCAATTAATTTAGCCGAGTTCAAACCGGCCAAAGTATTAATCGTCGATCGTGGTCTCGACGCGATGAATTTGCTGGCGGGCCGCGATGTCGATTATGCGGCCTTGCGCGCACAGCATCTCGATGCGCAAGTGCCGGTGACATGGCTGGAGTCGAATGCGATGTCATATGTCTTATATACTTCCGGCACGACCGGTAAGCCCAAAGGGGTGCAACGCGATGTCGGCGGTTACGCGGTGGCCTTGGCCTCATCGATGAAGCGTATATTCTGCGGCAATGCGGGCGAGACTTACTTCGCTACTTCAGATATCGGCTGGGTAGTGGGCCATTCGTACATCGTCTACGGCCCTTTGATTGCCGGCATGGCGACCATCATGTATGAAGGCACGCCGATCAGGCCGGATGCTGGTATTTGGTGGAGCATAGTTGAAAAATATAAGGTGACGCGGATGTTTTCGGCACCGACGGCAATCCGTGTTTTGAAAAAGCACCCGGCAGAATTGATGAAGAAATACGACCTGTCTTCACTCAAGGCGCTGTACCTGGCGGGCGAACCTTTGGATGAAACTACGTCGAGCTGGATCTCAAGTGAACTCGGTGTGCCGATTATTGATAATTATTGGCAGACCGAAACCGGCTGGCCGATTATGTCGGTCGCGCGCGGGGTGGAAAATACCGCGACGCGTTTAGGCAGCCCCGGCATCGCCATGTATGGCTACAACATCAGTATCATCAATGAAGCAAACGGCTTGGAGTGCGCGCCGAATGAAAAAGGTGTGGTCGCGATTAAGGGGCCTTTGCCACCAGGCTGTATGCAAACTGTGTATGGCGATGATCAAAGGTTTGTGCAAACTTATTGGTCTAACTTTGCGCACGAACAGCTTTATTCGACCTTCGATTGGGGCATTAAAGATGCCGATGGTTATTACTTCATTCTTGGTCGCACAGACGATGTAATTAATGTCGCCGGCCATCGTTTGGGCACGCGTGAAATTGAAGAAAGTATCTCCAGCCATCCGCAGGTTTCTGAAGTGGCGGTAGTTGGGGTTGAAGATAAACTCAAGGGGCAAGTGGCGGTGGCTTTCGTGATTTTACGCAATCCTGATTTAGCTACTACCGCAGAAAGCAAACGTGTCGTGGAAGTTGAAGTGATGGCCGTGGTGGACAAACAATTAGGCGCGGTCGCCAGGCCATCGCGCGTACATTTTGTCACGATGTTGCCGAAAACCCGCTCAGGGAAATTACTGCGCCGTTCTATACAGGCGATTTGCGAAGGGCGCGATGCCGGAGATTTGACGACGATAGAAGATCCGAGTTCTTTGCAACAGATTAAGGCGGTGCTCGCGGGTAAATAAAAAAAGGCGGCAACTGATGTTGCCGCCTTTTTGATTTTACTGATGAATTTAGATAATAAGAGCGGCAGATAAAGTTCTCACTTCATCTTCAGATTCTTCCAAAATACTGGTGAGGGTTCCGTCGCCAACCACAAAATCTATCTCTGAGGTATACCGTGAATTTTCACTGTCAGTGCGGGTGTCAAGAGGTGAGGGCGTTGTTGCCAACTCGTTCGCGAGCAAGAGCGTGTCACCCAATGATTCAGGCGGCATGGCGCGCATGCCAAACCAGAGCGCTTCTACCGCATCGACTACAGGTTGCGGAAGTTGCAGATTTTTCAAGACGGCACGACCGATAATCGCCTCGGCAGATTCTTTGTCTATGACAGTATCATTAAATCCGGGCAGATCACCCGGCAATGGTGGGGCAGTTAAATCGTCTTTTTCTAACAGGCACGGGAACTCTTCCGCGCGCGACAACAGGTAAAAGCCGCCGACTTCATGCACGATACCGGCAAACATCGCGGTATCAGGATCAAGTTTGGTGATGCGGCGTGACAGCACTTGAGCCAGCGCGGCGACTTGCGCCGAATGCTCCCACAGCTTATTCACCATGGCGCGGATTTTTGGGTCTTTGCTGGAGCCAGCCAACTGGCGTACCACCAGTGAGGCAACTACCGAGCGCAAAGTCCTGAAACCCAGGCGTGCTATCGCTGCCTTGACGCTAGTAACGTCGTTACCCATGCGACTATACACGGCTGAATTGGCAATTGCCACAACTCTGGCAGAGAGCAAGGGTTCGTTGAGTATCATTTTACTGGCGGCATCGACGCTGCAATCAGGATCGTCCAGGGCTTCCTTGATCTTGAGCGAAGTGGCAACGCTGGCAGAGAAGACGAGGTCACCTTGATTTGCCCGGGTAACAAGGATATTGAGAGCTTCAACTTTATTCATGACAATATTTTTCCGCATTCATATCAAAACCAATCGGTCTCGTCTGGCCAGAGTCAAAGCTTCTCATCCGGGCAGCCTGTTCATCGCCTTATTTTGAGCTAGTTGTGCAGACTGGTCAATGAATAGCCTTAATATATTTCCAGATTGAAATAGCGCATCAGTTTTTTGTTGTTGATACAAGCACTAACTCAATTTGATTATCAAAAAAAGCCATTCAAATAAGTGAGCATGCGGCGTAGACGTCGGTGCGTATTGAATTTATGCAAGTGTCGCGATGACTGGCGCATGATCAGACGGTTGCTCCCATTTGCGTGGCGTTTTGTCGATAATGCAAGAAGTGCAGCGTGAGGCTAGCTGCGCCGACAATAAGATGTGGTCGATACGTACACCTTTATTGAGCCTAAAGCCAAGTTGACGATAATCCCACCAGCTAAAGGATTTTTCGGCTTGATCAAACATGCGGAAGCTATCTTTCAAGCCCAAATCCAGCAAAGCCTGCAAAGCAGCGCGTTCCGGTGGCGAGACCAGATTTTGCCCTTCCCATGCAGCCGGGTCATACACATCGCGATCTTCCGGCGCGATGTTGTAATCACCCAGCAGCGCCAGCGAAGCGTGCGTGGACATTTCTTGCCTGATCCAATCTTGTAAAGACGCCAGCCAGCTTAATTTGTACGGATATTTTTCAGAATCGAGCGCCTGGCCGTTGGGCACGTAGGCGCAGACGATACGCATGTCTTGTATGGTCGCGGCGATGATACGTTGCTGTGCATCCTCGAACAAGGGATTATTTTTTTGTACATTTTCTATCGCATGGCGCGAGAGTATTGCCACGCCGTTGTAAGTTTTTTGTCCGCTAAATGCCACCTGATAGCCAGCAGCTTCAATTTCAGCTTGAGGAAATTTATCGTCAGTCAGTTTGGTCTCTTGCAGGCACAAGACATCGACAGGATTAGTTTCCAGCCACTGCAAGACTTGTGGCAGCCTGACCTTCAAAGAGTTTACATTCCAAGTGACTAATTTCATATTTCAACTCAAAAAATGGGATAAAAAAACCGCGTTATGTAGTGAGCTACACAACGCGGCGTTAACGAATGACTGGTTTTTTTTAACCAGCGCGATTCATCAAAAATGTCGTCAGCAAAGGTACCGGGCGACCGGTAGAGCCTTTGGCTGCACCAGATTTCCAGGCAGTACCGGCGATATCCAGATGCGCCCAAGTATATTTCTTGGTGAAACGCTCGAGGAAGCACGCAGCAGTGATACTGCCGCCAGCTGGGCCGCCGATATTGGCGATGTCGGCGAAATTAGATTTCAGTTGCTCGTTGTAAGCCTCTTCAATCGGCAAGCGCCATGCCGTATCACCGGTTTGCTTACCGGCTGTTAGTAATTCTGCAGCCAGCTTGTCATGCGCTTCATCATCGCGCGTGAACAAACCTGTGTTGTGATGGCCAAGCGCGGTAATGATGGCGCCAGTCAAGGTCGCAACGTCAACCACCACTGCTGGATTGAGGCGCTCAACATAAGTCAAGGCGTCGCACAAAATCAAGCGACCTTCAGCATCTGTGTTGAGGACTTCTATGGTTTGGCCAGACATCGAAGTGACAATATCACCAGGACGAGTCGCTCGGCCGGATGGCATGTTTTCGCAAGTTGGAATTACCGCGATGACGTTGAGTTTCAGTTTCATTTCGCCGATAGCGCGCATGGTGCCGAGCACAGACGCAGCCCCACCCATGTCATATTTCATTTCATCCATGCCTGCGCCGGGTTTGAGTGAAATACCACCTGAATCAAAGGTGATGCCTTTACCGACCAGGACTGTTGGTGCATCTTTGGCTTTGCCGCCCATGTGCTTGAGGACGATGAATTTTGGCGGTTCGTCTGAACCATTTGTGACCGACAAGAAGCTGTTCATCTTCAAGGCTTGCAACTGCTTGCGATCCAATACTTCCACGCCCATTTTGTAATCGGCGGAGATTTTCTTGGCGGTGCTTGCCAGATAAGTCGGGGTGCAGATGTTCGGAGGTAAATTGCCCAACTCTTTAGTTAAATCCATGCCGTTCGCTAGCGCTACGCTTTGTGCCAAAGCAATTTTGGCTGCTGCGCCTTCAGCGGCAGCAACAGCAAACGCAACTTTTTTCACGCCGCTTGTTGTCGCGTCTTTTTTACTCTTCATGCCATCGGCACGGAAAATCGATTCGCGGAAAGCTAATACGCCAGTACGGATAGCCCAGGCTGTGTCGCGGCCTTCGACTGCTGGCAAGGCGATAAGGGCGTCGCTCGCACCTAATGAGGCTAATGCCTTGGCGGCCGCGTGTGCTGCCGATGTGTAGGCTTTTTCTGTACAAACTAGCGCGGCTTCACCTAAACCGACCAATAAAATGCGCTCGGCTGAGGCATCGTTACCCTTACCAAAATTACGCAGTAGTAGCGAAGAACCAGCTTTACCAGTAATATCGCCGGCTTTTAATGCGGCGCTAATGGCACCATTTTTATCCAAGGCAGTGGCGGAAGGGCTTAATTTTTTGTTTTCAAACACGCCTACAACTACGCAGCCGGTTTTGCTGGCATTCACGGTGCTTTTGGCGTCGAATGTTTTTATGCTAAAGTCCACGTATTACTCCTCTTTGTAAGTTTCGTAAAACAGGTATTATAACCCTCCATGATTTTTCAGCGCGCGCTTCAACGTGAATTATTCGGTGCCGCAGGCGCAGTTTTTACAACCCTGTTCACCATCACCATCACTTTTATGCTCATCAAAATCCTCGGTCAGGCTGCGGGAGGCAAGGTTGCGTCAGCAGATGTCATTACCTTGATTGCCTATTCTTCTCTGACCTATTTACCGATTTTGCTGATGTTGACTGGGTTTATCTCAGTCTTGATGGTCATCACCAGGATGTATCAGGATTCTGAAATGGTAGTCTGGTTTTCCGCTGGCTTAAGCTTGACGAGTTGGTTGAGACCAATTTTTAGATTCGGCCTGCCATTCATCGTCCTCATCGCATTATTGAGTCTGGTTGCCACGCCCTGGGCCAACCGGCAAAGTTCAGAGGTACGCCTGGTCTATGAAAAGCGCGGGGATATCGCCAAAGTGTCACCGGGAAAATTTCAGGAGTCAGCCTCGTCCGAACGCATATTTTTTGTCGAAGAGGTGGCCGGCGATCTGAGCAAAGTAAGAAACATCTTTATCAATACCTTTAAAGATGGTCGTTCCAGCGTCGTCGTGGCCAAAGAGGGCACGATAGAGGTCAATCCGCAAGGCGATCGATTCTTGGTTATGAGTAAGGGGCGTCGTTATGACGGCTTGCCCACAGAGCCAGATTTTCAGATGATGCAGTTCGAGAAATACGGCATTCTGGTGTCAGCGCAAACCAAGGCAGCGGCTGGAGATAAATCAGCCAAGTCGCTCTCTTTATCCGAGCTATTGGCTGATCCAAATAATTTTAATCAGGGCGAACTCTTGTGGCGAATTTCATTGCCACTAATGGCTGGCGTATTGCTGTTGCTGGCGGTTCCCTTGGGATACGTGAATCCGCGGGTGGGGCGCTCGGCGAATCTGATTTTTTCGCTATTGCTGGTCGTGTTATATCTGAATATGTTGAATATTGTGCAGGCCGGGGTAGTGCAAGGACGCTCATCTTTGGGTATGGCATGGTGGCCATTGCATGTGTTTGCGTTGACGTCGGTAGCGATGCTATTTTCTTGGCGTCTAAAAGTGAATAGCCGGCTTCATCCGCTGGTTTTGTGGTCGAAGATTAAGTGCAGTATGCGGAATGCAGGAAAGAGCACTAACATCGCAGGAAAGAGCCCGACATGACAGTATTGCAAAAATATTTTGGCACCGAGATCATGCGCGCGGTGTTGTTTGTCATGCTGGCCTTGCTCGCTTTATTTTCGTTCTTTGACCTGATGGCTGAGCTGCCCTCGGTGAATAAGGGCGGCTATCAACTTGCACACGCATTTGCCTACGTGGTCTTGGGTATGCCGGGGTATATTTATGAATTCATGCCGATTGCGGTCTTGATCGGAACCATTTTTGTGTTGGCCCAGTTTGCCTCGAATTCAGAATTTACCATTATGCGCGCGGCCAGTATGTCAACGTGGAAAGCCGGCGGTATGTTGGCTAAGGTAGGCTTGGTGTTTGTTGCACTTACTTTTTTATTCGGCGAAGTGATCTCACCATTTTCTTCCAAGTGGGCAAAAGACGTAAAAATGACTGCGCTGGGCGCGTCAGTCACGCAAGAGTTTCGCACTGGCCTTTGGACTAAAGATTTGGTCAGGGAAAACGGACTTGAGGGAAGTATCGTCGGTTCCCGTTTTCTGAATGTCAAAGAAATTTTGCCGAGCCGGCATTTACTTGGCGTCAAAGTCTACGAGTTCGACCTTAACTTTAGTCTGGTAAGAGAAATCACCGCTGCACGTGCCGAATACATAGGCAGGAATGTCTGGCGATTATTTGATGTAATCGAGACCGGGCTTCCTAAAAATTTGACAGCGCAAGATATGTCGTCGGCGAGTAGTGTTAAGTCGGTCACAAAAGAAGTTGTGTCTGAAATTACGCCAGATATTTTATCGGTATTGTTTGCCGATCCAGACCGCATGTCAGCTTATGATCTGGCGGCTTTTTCCAGGCATCTGGCCGACAATAAACAAAGTTCGGATCGCTATGAAATGGCATTCTGGAAAAAAATTACTTACCCGTTTGCGGTGCTGGTGATGATGGCTTTGGCGCTGCCGTTTGGCTATCTGCATGCGCGTAGCGG
>JAZJYB010000193.1:21954-31034 GCA_040390685.1 Pseudomonadota bacterium
GCGTTTGCAGGCAATCACGCAAACCAGTTTGCCTGATGTGAAAGTTGAGCTGGCTTTCCTGGAATTAATGACGCCAAACCTAACAGATCTGGTGACGCAACTGGTCGATGATGCTGTCGAAAAAATAGTCGTTGCGCCGATATTTTTAGGGCAGGGTGGTCACGTCCAGCGTGATTTGCCGGCAATGATTAATCAGCTGCGTGAAACTTATCCGACGCTAGAGTTGCAGCAACTCGAAGCGGCTGGCGAAGATGCCCTAGTGTTGCAGGCGATCCGGGATTATTGCGTTAGTTCGTTCATAGATTAGCCTGTACTATCGTCCGAAAAGAAAGTATGGACGCTATACGGACACTACATGGACAATAAGTTCCAATATTTTAATGCATTAAATCAATGACTTAACGCTGGCACGATTTCTGCTAAAGAAGAGGTAGACCCAACTACACTTCTTACGCATATGATCCGTGATACCTCTGCTCAAGACGCTATACTGACCGCTCCCCCAGTGTGGCGTAGCAAAAAACTCTATGTCTGGACCGGCCTGGTGATTGCCCTTGTTGTGGCAGGCGTCGTGGTCTTGTCGGCCTGGTCCGGCAGCACAAAATCCGTCAACCTGACTCGTTTGAAAATTGCTCAGGTGAGTCGTGGCCTGTTGGTCAGGGATGTCGCCGTGAATGGCAGGCTGGTCGCCGCGATTAGCCCGACTTTGTATTCCACCGCATCTAGTACCGTGACCTTAAGAGTTAAGGCAGGTGATACCGTTAAAAAAGGCGATATCGTCGCCGAACTGGAATCGCCTGATCTCAGCAACCAGCTTAAACGTGAGCAAGCCAGTTACGAACAACTGGAAGCCGAAGTCGCGCGCCAGCACATCCTCGCGCGCAAACAAAAACTCTTGGCCAGACGTGATGCTGATCAGGCAGAAATTGATAGGGTTGCGGCCGACCGTACTTTTCAAAGAATAGAAAAAGCCGGGCTATTGGGCGTGGTGGCCAAGTACGATTTTTTAAAAGCGCAAGACACCTTAAAAACCGCCGAGATCAGAGCCAAACACGCAGAGCTGGCGACCGCGCTGGAAAATGAGGATGTTGACTTGACTCTGAAAACCAAGCTCAGCCAGTTACAGCAGCAGCGCCTGGTAAGAGACGATGCGATGCGTAAAGTCGAAGAGCTTAAGCTGAAAGCACCGGTTGATGGCATGGTTGGTACCTTGTCAGTCGCCAATCGCAGTGTGGTTGCTGCGAATACCGCCTTGATGACTTTGGTTGATCTTTCGCAGCTCGAAGTTGAGCTCGAAATTCCAGAAACTTACGTTGCCGACCTTGGTCTTGGTATGACCGCCGAAGTCACGATCAATGGTGTTAAAGCGATTGGCAAACTCTCGGCACTTTCGCCTGAGGTGGTGAAAAGCCAGGTGCTTGCCAGAGTGCGTTTTAATGGCGAGCAACCACCCGGCTTGCGCCAAAGCCAGCGCGTTTCCGCCCGTCTTCTAATCGAAGAAAAACCGAATGTCATGTTATTGCCGCGCGGCCCATTTGTCGAAAGTGAAGGCGGCCGTTTTGCTTACCTGGTCGACAAGGGAATCGCCAGACGCACGCCGCTAAAAATTGGGGCAACCAGCATTAGCGCAGTAGAGATTATAGATGGGCTGAAGGAGGGCGACAAAGTCGTTATCGCAGGAACCGAGTTGTTTGAAAATGCAGTCAGTGTGTCGATTAATAACTAGTAATCGGAAGTGACCTGGTGTTAGCCCCTTCCCCCGGGCAGGGGGAAGGTTGGGATGGGGGTCGAACGGTCGATAAATCAGCAAGCCATGATTTGGCCGCCTTACCCCCATCCTAGCCTTCCCCCTAAAAAGGGGACGGAACTGATTTCAGGTATCGCAATCTTCAAGAGTATTTTTGGTAGGCCATATTTTTAACATTCACAATCATAAAAAAAGGAATCCCCATGTTACGTATGAATAATCTGAGTAAAGTCTACCGCACCCACATGATAGAAACCCATGCTCTGCGTGGCTTTGAGATCCATGTCAAAGAGGGTGAATTCGTCACTGTGACCGGCCCTTCTGGTTCGGGCAAAACTACCTTCCTGAATATCGCAGGTTTGTTGGAAGAATTTACCGGTGGCGATTATCTGCTCGATGGTGTCAACGTCAAGGGCATGGACGACAATGCGCGTTCGCGCTTGCGTAATGAAAAGCTCGGTTTTATTTTTCAGGGCTTCAACCTGATTCCTGACCTGAATTTATTCGATAACGTCGATGTTCCATTGCGTTACAGGGGTTTCAACGCCGCTGAGCGTAAGCGCAGAATCGAGGAGGCCTTGACGCAAGTTGGTCTGGCATCGCGCATGAAGCACTATCCGGCGGAACTCTCTGGCGGGCAGCAGCAAAGGGTGGCAATTGCCCGCGCTTTGGCTGGCAAGCCCAGGCTCTTGCTGGCCGATGAACCGACCGGTAATCTCGATACCCATATGGCGCGTAGCGTGATGGAATTGCTCGAAGAAATTAACGCGCAAGGCACGACGATTTTGATGGTGACACATGATGCGGAACTAGCCGTACGGTCACAGCGCAATGTGCACATCATCGACGGGCAAGTCAGTGATTTAATCCGTAAAACACCATCACTGTACGACGCCAACCACGACGCGCATTCTGTCGATACCGCTGCGGCATAAGGAGAGAAGATGTTTAGCTATTATTTTTTTCTCGGTATCCGCAGCTTGCGGCGTAATCCGGCTTTAACTGCTTTGATGGTGCTGACCTTGGCAATCGGCGTTGCTGCCAGCATTTCTACCCTGACCATTTTGCATGTGATGTCGGGCGACCCGATTCCACACAAGAGTGATCGCCTGTTTGCGCCTATTTTGGATAACAATCCCAAGGAAGGGTATACACCTGGTGAATTGCCGCATGATCATCAGCTGGTTTATAAGGATGTGGTTAATTTCCTTGCTAGCAAACAAGGCGAACGTCGTACCGGGCTGTATTGGATAATGGCCAACGTCGAGCCTAGCCGCAAGGATCTGGGTGTAATCGAGTTTGATGGTCTGGCCGCGACCTCAGATATGTTTGCCATGTTTGATGTGCCATTCAAATATGGACAAGGATGGCAAGCAAGCGAAGATGCCAGCTCGGCGGATGTGGTGGTGCTCAGCGATAAGACTGCCGATAAATTGTTTGGCGCAATCAACCCGGTTGGCCAGCGCATACGCATGATGGGCGGTGATTACACCGTAGTCGGTGTCACGGATAAGTGGCTACCCCAACCTAGGTATTACTACTACAACGGGCGCGAAGATGCATTTTCAGATGAAGCTGCATTTATCGTCCCTTTGAGTAATTCAATACGTCGGGAAACCACCCATGCCGGTGGGATGAGTTGCTCTTTTCCTAGTGAACCTGGCTGGCAAGGACGACTGGATTCAGAATGCACCTGGATGCATTTTTGGTTCGAATTGAAGTCGTCTGGGCAACGCGCGGAATTGCAAAGCTATCTCGATAATTACACTAGCGAGCAGCGCAAACTTGGCCGTTTTCAACGCCAGGCAAAAAACCGCTTGTTTAACGTGCGTGAATTCTTGCAGGAAATGCAGATCATTAGTGACGATAGTCGGCTCTCGGCATGGTTGGCATTTGGCTTCCTGTTGCTGTGTTTGGTTAACACTATCGGACTACTGCTGGCAAAGTTTTCTGTGCGGGCTGGCGAAGTCGGTGTTCGCCGTGCGCTAGGTGCATCACGTAGAGAAATATTTACCCAGTTTTTGATCGAGACCAGCGTAGTCGGCATGGTTGGTGCTGCCCTTGGTGTGCTTTTGGCGATGGGCGCTTTGCAACTCATCGCCTTGCAATCTCAAGCCCTGGCGATGGTGGCGCATATGGATATGGCGATGTTGGGATTGACCTTCGTGATGACGGTGAGCGCGGCCATTTTGGCTGGCTTGTTACCGACATGGCGCGCCTGCCAGGTGACACCCGCAATACAACTTAAATCACAGTAGAAATGGATGAGAAAAATGAAAACACTAATTGAAATTCGCCCCATCTTTTCTGCACTATTACGCAATAAAACTGGGCCTTTTTTGGTTGCGATTCAGGTTGCTTTAAGTCTGGCGATACTGGTCAATGCCATCTATATAGTCAATCTTCGTTTGGCCGTTGCGGCCCGCCCTAGTGGTGTCAGTAACGAGCTCGATGTGTTCAGGGTGCATATCGGCAACCAGAAGTTGGGTGGGCATGAAGAGCAGATGGCGATGCAGAAACAAGAAGCGGCAACCATTCGTGCCGTCGCGGGTGTCAGCTCGGTGGCGCGTACCAACTCTTTTCCTATCTCTTATTCTGGCAGCAATAGTAGCGTATCGACAGACCGCAAACAGAAGACAAAAACCACTGACACTGGTGCTTATGTTTCTGCTGATTCGCTGGTCAAGACATGGGGTCTAAAGCTGGTCCAGGGACAGGATTTTCAAGCCGGCGATTATATAGAGACCGATCCCAATACCAGCAAGGAATTTGTCAAGAAAGTTATCGTCACAAAAGCCTTGGCGGAAAAACTGTTTCCGGATCAAAGTGATTTTGTAGGCAAGGAGTTTTTCTTTGGCACGGGTGATGATGCGAAAGATGTGAGAATTGTCGGGGTGGTAGAAACTCTACAAACCTCGAATGGACAAACCGAGCCAAAAGGCGGCTACGCCACATTGATGCCTGCCCGGCTGTCGAATGTCTCCTATGAAAGTTATGCGGTGCGGACGGAACCTGGCCAGCGTGATCGCGTGATGAAAGAAGTAGAACAGGCATTGCGCAAAGCATCGCCGACACCGATCAAAATCAGCATGAAGAGTATGGAAGAATTTCGCACCAGACGTTACCGCGCTGAAAAAGGCTTGGCGTGGATGTTGTTAGCGGTGAGTGGTTTATTGATCATCGTCACCGCCAGCGGCATCGTCGGCATGAGTACCTTGTGGGTAGCGCAAAGGACCAAACAAATCGGCGTGCGCCGTGCGTTGGGCGCACGACGCATCGATATTTTGACTTACTTCATCACAGAAAATCTCTTGATTACTAGCGGTGGTGTCGCTGCCGGAACTTTGTTGGCATTAGGCTTGAATCAATTGCTGGTCAGTCAGTTTGAGTTAAGCAAGCTGCCGATGAGTTATTTGTTTATCGCACCGATAGTGTTCTGGTTGCTTGGCGTGTTTGCCGTGTATGCACCAGCCTGGCGTGCCGCGAGTATTTCGCCAGCTACGGCCACGCGCGGGGCATAACAACGCTCCCTTCTCCCGCTCGCGGGAGAAGGGTCGGGGATGAGGGTAGTCGAATACGCGAAAAATCAGTTTACTTAGACCATTTTAAATACCAGCAAACGGCGTTGAATAGCATTTCGCCAGCTTGAATCACCCTCATCCCGGCCTTCTCCCGCGAGCGGGAGAAGGGGCTAAAAGCAAAAAAGATGTACACCGTTATTTATGGACAATGATTAGCCGCGATTAGCATTTCAGATGATAATATTCATTTAATAAATTCACCTCACTTACCTATGCCCACAGTCCTCATCATCGACGACAACCGTTCTATCGCTATTGCTTTAGAAGTACTGCTTTCTCTACATGACATTGCCTGTGTCAGCGCCGAGTCGCCTGCCGAGGGTCTGGCCATGCTGGAAAAGTCGGCGATTGATCTGGTGATTCAGGATATGAATTTTACTGCTGACACTACCTCCGGTGCAGAAGGTGTCGCGCTGTTCCAGGAGATACGCCAGCGTCACCCCGATCTGCCGGTCATCTTGCTTACCGCATGGACCCATCTTGATGCGGCGGTCGACCTGATCAAGGCAGGTGCTGCGGATTATCTGGCCAAACCTTGGAACGACCAGCGCCTGGTCGCCACCGTACAAAATCTGATCGAGCTGGGACAAGCCAATCGGGCCTTGCAACAGCGGGTGCAACGCGAGCGCAAACAAAAACGCGAACTCGAGCAGAAATACGATTTGCGCAATTTAGTCTGGCAAGATCCGGCTACCGAGCGGGTCCTGGGTATGGCCTGCCAGGTCGCGCGCTCGAATGTCTCGGTACTGATTAGCGGCCCGAATGGTGCAGGCAAGGAACGTATCGCAGAAATCATTCAAGCCAATTCCAGCGTCAAGGATGGCCCCTTCGTGATCCTTAATTGTGGTGCGATTCCCGCAGAACTCATCGAGGCAGAATTATTCGGTGCGGAGGTTGGTGCCTACACCGGCGCCAGCAAAGCGCGCGAAGGAAAATTTGAGGCTGCCGATGGCGGCACCTTATTCCTTGATGAAATCGGCAATCTCCCTCTGGCCGGACAAATGAAGTTGTTGCGCGTATTGGAGACCGGGCGCTTTGAACGGCTCGGGTCAAATAAAGAGCGTCAGGTGAAAGTGCGCGTCATCAGCGCCACCAATGCAGATCTGGCGGCGATGATCAAGGCGGGCAGCTTTCGGGAAGACTTGTTTTATAGGTTGAACGTGATCCAGCTAAATTTGCCGCCACTGGCCGAACGCCCTGACGACATTTTGCCCTTGGCTCAGCATTTTCTTGAGCACGGCAAATCTTTGCACGCTACGGCGCAGGCGGCCTTGTTGGCGCATCCTTGGCCAGGCAATGTGCGGGAACTTAAAAACGTCTTGCAGAGAGCTTGTTTGCTCTCTAGCAGCGATGAAATTAAGGTGGCTGATTTGGGTTTGCCCGCGCTCGCCATCTCAATACTCGCGGCAGAAGTTGAGCTCGATCGCGATAGCATAGAGCAGGCGATAATCAAGGCCAATGGCGTCATCGCGCAAGCGGCAAATCAGCTGGGCTTAAGCCGCCAAGCCCTGTACCGGCGCATGGATAGACTAGGTATCAGCCGTTCATGATGAAGCTGGCATCTGAGTCATCGGCAAAGCTGCGTTCTGGCCTGCGCTTATCCTTAAGTTTGCGCTTGTCGATAGTCGTCTTCGTATTAATCGCTTTGGCGGTCGCGCTGAGCCTCGGTTTGCTACTGATATTTCCAGCGCGGATTGGCATGGTGGCGCTGCTGGCTATGCTGGTGATGCTGCCGCTAACTCTTGCAGTCGTGCGCCATCAGCTCCAGCCCATATTGCAGTTATTTCGCGCCATGAGCGGGACTGTCATCAGTTATCAGGATGGCGATTATTCGTTTAGCCTGCACTGGCAGCGCAATGATGAATTGGCCGAATTGGTGGATGCCCACAATGCGCTGGGCAATGTCTTGCGTGAGCAAAGGTTAGATCTGGTGCAGCGCGAGTTATTGCTCGATACGATGCTGCAAAACACGCCAGTAGCGATGTTGCTGATTTCAGAACGCGGCCCGATCGTGTTCGCCAATATCGCCGCGCGCCAGATGCTGAATCAAGGCCGAAAGATCGAAGGGCATAGCCTGGAAACTATTTTGCAGCAGGTTTCCCCTTCGTTGCGCGAGGCGATCGGTAAAGGCGGCGACGGTTTGTTTACCACCCACGCCAGCGGGCAAAGTGCAGAAAAAATAGATGATGAGGTAGAGGATGGGGTGGAGGATGACGGGGATGAGATTTATCATTTGTCGCGGCGTAATTTCAGCCTGAATGGGCGCCAGCACGAGTTGCTGTTACTGCGCCATCTGACCATAGAGTTACGTCGGCAGGAAGTGCATACCTGGAAAAAAGTCATCCGTGTCATTAGCCATGAATTGAATAATTCGCTGGCACCGGTCGCTTCGCTGGCGCGCTCAGCGGGCGAACTGATCAAGCGCGGGCAAGTGGAAAGACTGCCTGAGATACTGAAAACCATAGAAGAACGTGCCTTACATCTGGAGAGCTTTATTCATGGCTATGCACGCTTCGCGAAACTCCCCACACCAAGATTGGAGAGCGTCAACTGGACGGAATTTGTCGCAGCCCTGCAAGCGCATGTGAGCTTTGTGTTGCTGGACGATTTACCGGAAAAAAATGCGCATTTTGATATTGCGCAGATGGAGCAGGCGCTGTTAAATCTGTTAAAAAATGCGCACGAATCCGGCTCATCTCCTGATGACGTGGCTTTACAAATACGCCATCTGCATAATCTGGTGCGCATCGACGTCATGGACAGAGGCAGCGGCATGAGTGAGACCGTGATGTCGAATGCCCTGGTACCGTTTTACTCGACCAAGCGCAGCGGCACCGGCCTCGGTCTGGCGCTGACGAGGGAGATCATCGAGGCGCACGGCGGCCGGATTATGCTAAGCAATCGTGAGGGCGCTGGCTTGATGGTGAGCCTGATCTTGCCTGATTGAGTTCGGCGACCAACCGGCAAGGCGTGAGTTCAAACGAGACGCGACTCAAAGCTGACAATTGCGGGTATTTACTGACCTTAATCTCCATTTTGCTTTTGGGAAATTGCCCGTAGGATACTCAGGCGTATTCAATCAGCCAGGAGTTTTCCCATGATCGAGAAACACCAACCCGTCTACAAGTCCACATTTAGTGTGCCATATTTCGTTCCGCAAGCGATGGACGAGCAATCCCAAATGCGCGAAGAAATTCTGCCATTTACGGTGAAGATAGTGCAGGACGAAGAGGATCTGGAAAAGGCGATCCGCGTGCGTCACTCAGCGTATGCAAGACATTTGCCGACTCTAGCCGAGACTTTGCGCGAGCCGGAAGCGCTGGATCGCGCGAAGGGCGTGGTTGTACTTTTGGCGGAGTCAAAACTGGATGGCTCACCAATCGGTTCTGCAAGGCTACAGTCGAATCGTTTTCAGTCACTGGCGGTTGAGCAGTCTATCGAGCTTCCTGATTGGCTGGACGGAAAATCCAACATCGAGGTGACGCGGCTTGCGATCACAGAAGGTAAAGCTGGCAGGCTGGTCAAATCTATCTTGATGAAAACAATGTACCAATTCTGGGTGGAAAATAACATCGACTATGCGATTGCAACTGGCCGGGCACCGATTGATCGTCTCTATGACCAGCTCTTGTTTTCAGACCTTTTCCCGGATTGATGGTTTCCCTCTCGTAGAGCAACGTGTGGCACTTCGCGCAGTTCCATCGCTGCACTTTTCCAATGCTCTCGTAGTCGCACGCGCCGAGGTGCGAGCA
>JAZJYB010000193.1:31044-34389 GCA_040390685.1 Pseudomonadota bacterium
TCTCTATGACCAGCTCTTGTTTTCAGATCTTTTCCCGGGCCAGGGATTCATTCCAATGCGACATGTCGGCAATGTTCCGCATCGAGTCATGGCTCTTTGTATTGAAACCTTGGAACAACGCTGGGAAGAAGTGAACCATCCGCTATATAAACTCTTTTTTCACACGCATCACCCGGACATCGTGTTAGCTGGCATGCGCCAGATGAGTGCAGCAAAATCGATACGGCATAGCTCGGGCGAGCGTCAAGATCGTTTGCGCGCCTGATCGAGTCACTTCCTTCGGGATGGCGGCAACATCGAACTTAACGGGTTCTTCTGCATTTAAAGAACAAGCGCTAGTGGAAGCGTATTAACGCCGCGACCGCACAATACTTTCGAGCGCAGAAGAACCGATGTCAAACTGTAAATATTTAAAATACTTACTTCTGTAGCTTGTCTACTTTTTTACTTGTTTTTATTATGTTTGCTGCTAGCATTATTGAAAACCAGTTTATCCAAACGCTCGGCGCATTTCGCTTTATGTCCGGGCTGGTGGAAACAAGTTCAAGCACTCGTTTCTATTGTCCTATGCGTGTCGCAGCTTTAGATCGAATTCTCAGCGGTCTGAAAACCGCAAAAAATTGAGCTTGTCGTATTTCTGATGTAGGTGCCAATGCAGTTTCCGCAGCGATGGTGTTCTTTCTAAGAGGTGAACGACATGGATAATATTGCCGCAACGAATACAACAAGTAACACAATAACAAAGATAGCTGGCAAAACCGCCACGCTTATAACTCAAATTGATCGTTGGCAAAAAAATCGCCAAAAAGCCTTCAAAGCAATTCCTGAATCCGGGAAGACCGTACGCTATCTTGGGAAAGAGTTTCTGGTATATCCAAATACCTTTTGGCCATTTACCGATAGCCAGCCTCTGGTACAAAATTTCCGCATTAAATCAGGCGATAGTGTACTCGATGTAGGGACGGGATCTGGCGTCATTGCTGTCTTCGCTTGTTATCAGGGGGCGGCAAAAGTATTGGCGGTAGATATCAATCCGGCAGCGCTAAAAAGTGCCAGGTACAATGCAAAAGCGCATGGCTTTAACAAGCTTATGGAAGTGCGGCGTTCCAATCTTTTCGAAAAAATCGATCGGGAACAATTTGACGTGATCACCGCCAACCTTCCGTTTAGAAACAAGCCCGCGCATGATGTTGTTGCCAGCTCGCAATGGGATACCGATTTCCAAACCAATATCCAATTTTTCAAGGAAGTGGGAGCGCACCTGAAACCAGGAGGACGCATTTATTTTGCACATTCCAATTTTGGTGCCGTCAAAGAAATCAGAAAACTGGCGAAGGATGCGGGATTCACCGTACGCCTTATGGCGAGTGCCTCGACGGATAAAACAGAAACCAAAAAATTCTTTGCATTTTTGATCAAGCCGGCAAGACCAGGAAAGTCTGCATGAGAGATTTCGTCCGGGCGGTGAACGCAAGACGTCAAGTGCCGCATAGCGACTTAAATTCGCAAGTCAAGCGCGTCGCGGTGATGTTAAGCAGTTCGAGAGCGGGATCTAGCCTGATCAAACATGTCTTAGCCGCACATCCCGATATTGCTGCGCTGGATGGTGAAATCGGCCCCTATCTGGCACTGACGGAAAATGGTTTTGGCTTTAATTCTGATAGCGATGCGATAGGCGAGCTAGCCAATATGCGCGAACTGGCCGATAATATTTTCGATGATTTGAGCGTGCCAGTAGCAGAAATTCAGCCGTTTGCACCGCTGAGAACGCGCTGGGAAAGACGCTTGATGCTGCAGTTTCCGACCTTATTTACTCAGGGAGGCGCGCCGCAGAAGTTGATGGAAAACCTGGATGAAGCGCTGCTCCATGTCAAAACCTCTCCTTCGCTTAGGGAGGAAAAAGAACTACAAAAAATTATACTGTCCAAAGTGTTTAGCCAGGAACCTTGGCGCATCAACTACTATGACGGGCAAAGTGGGCACCCCAAAAATGGTGCCAGTGCTTATTTTGACGAGCCTTTCAAAATAGAAGAACCGCCTTTCATTATGCCAAAACTGTATCGGCGACAGTTCACCAGTGCGGATGCCGGCAATAAAATATTGCTATTCAAAACGCCGTCTGACGCGTATAGATTAGGCATGTACGAGCAGCTTTTTCCAAATGCAGAAATTAAGTATATCCATTTGAATCGCGCCTTCGCGCAATCGGTGAATGGCTTGATGGATGGATGGCTATCGCCAGTAGGTTTTTTTGCCCACGACATGGAACGCGTCGGCGTCCAGCTGGAAATTAAAGGCTACTCCGATTGCACGAGCTTTAGCAAGCGCTGGTGGAAATTCGATTTGCCGCCAAACTGGAGAGAGTTTCGCAACGCCAATCTGGAAGATGTTTGCCTGAATCAATGGCTGTCTTCTCATCGTGCCATCCTTGCGAGTGAAATCACTACACTGCGGCTTTCTTTTGAAGAATTCATCACGGCACCCGCTGTCGTGGCCAAGAAAGTCACTGACTATCTCGGTTTGGCAGAAATGAAAATCCCTCTCACCTTACCCGTTACCATGGCCACCGATGCACCGCAATCGGGGCGCTGGATAAAACGTGAACAGCTACTGCTGACGCTCGCCAAACAACCACAGGTGAAGGCGATGATGGATGAACTGGGTTATAGCATGCGACCCGAAACTTGGCTATGAACAAACGACTGTTGATTCCTTTTCTGATGGGGCAACGACGCGATGGCTTGAGCCGTGTCTGCGAACTGGACGATCAGGCATGGGATGTACTGGATGTGCCTGATTTTCGCGAAACCGAACTGAGCGACGCGAATGAAAAATTCCGCAGAATGGGCGCAATTTACGCACAGCTTGCCGCTCGGGTAAAAGAGTTGCTAGTCAATGATCAGGTGCCTATGAGTATCGCCGGCGACTGTATGTCCACGCTAGGTATACTGGGTGGCTTACAACAGGCCGGCCAGCCACCAGATCGCATATTGTGGCTGGACGCGCATGGCGATTTTCACACCTGGGAAACCACACAGACCCAATATCTGGGGGGGATGCCGCTAGCCATATTAGCCGGGCGGGTCGATCGCCGTAGCGGTAACCGCAACGCCATCGCCGCGATGCTGAAAACGATAGATGTCACACCTTATCCAGATACGCAAATCGTCCTGAGCGATGCGCGCGACCTCGACCCAGGAGAAAAAGAGGCAATACAAAGTTCCGGCATCATCTGCTGTGACATTGGGGACATAAACCAATACCTGAAAACCGAAGAGCGCCTATACCTACATTTCGATACCGATGTCATGGATGCCGAGGCGGAGATGCCAGCGCTGAAATACC
>JAZJYB010000194.1:0-6329 GCA_040390685.1 Pseudomonadota bacterium
ATGAGTCGGTCGTAGTTCTTGGTGAAAATCGCCCATGAAAGATCAGGGTTATGTTCGCTCAAGGTCATGGCCAACTGTATGCGCATGGATTCAGCTTGTTTTGGAATTTCATCCGACAACACAATCTCGGACGCTTTGCTGGCGATGGCCGGGTTACGTGCCAACATCAAGGCTGGATAATAGCGCCGCATTTCCATTTCATTTTTAGATGATTTGGCCACCGCATGGAGTTGTTCAAAGTCCGCTTCCGTGGCATTTTGTGCCACGATCGCCAGGATAAAACCTTGGCTGTCTGAAGGAATAGACTTCCTGTCTTTAACGAAATTGGCGAAACGTTGGCGTGCCTCGGTAATCACGTCTTGATCCCCCCAAGCGCCCAAGTCACTTAAGACAGTACGGCGCAAGCGTTTGATGCCCGGTGTTTCATCGGCTTTCGGCTCCCAGCCTAGTTGATTTGCCAGCGGCTTGATGATGGAACGTGCATGCGTGACGAAGGCAGCGTAGCCTGGCGTGCCACGTTCAGCGTGTTCGATATCACCCAAGGCTTCAGTAATGATTTGCCACGCACGCAGATTTTGCTCGGTGCCCATGGCGGAGGCTAAGGTAAAGAAAGAGGCGATATTTTGCTTGCCTGCCTTGACCAAGGCCCATTGATCATCGAGCAAAGCAATCCGGTCACCATTACCCATAGTGGCGAAATTTTTTGCATTCACTTGCATCGTTGCATCGTCATATGCAACGCGATAGTAACCCACGGCATCGGCATTGATGCTGAGCGCTTCATTGCAATTTCCAGCCGCTTCTGCCTGCCCATCTTTGGTCAGCAAAAGTGCTTTAGATGTGCTGGCAGTGCCAGAACGAATTTGCAACGGGATATTCCAATGCGGGTTCGATTTGTCTTCGCCTTTTGCGACAAAGCGTTGCTGGTTCATGCTAATCGTGCGCTTGCCGCCGGCATCACAACTGGCTTTGACGCTGACCACAGGGAAGCCCGCTTGCGTGGTCCATGCACCGACCAGGTCAACCACATTTTTACCGCTAGCTTTACTTAGTGCCAGCCAGAGATCTGCACTGGTGGTATTCGAGTAGGCATGTTTTTTCATGTACAGGCGAATGCCTTCGCGGAAGGCTTCTGGGCCGAGATAATTCTCTACCATGCGCAATACAGCCTGACCTTTGTTATAGGTAATGGCGGGATCAAAGGCGCTGGTCGCTTCCAGTTCATTGGTAACGTGCTGCAAGATTGGGTGTGAACCCAGGTTAGCGTCGACACTCATGGCGTCTTCTTTGCTGGCATCTTGATTTTCCCACCAATGCCAATCAGGATGGCGCATGTCAGTTTGTTTCGCCGCCATCCAGGAAGCGAAACTTTCATTCAGCCACAACTCATCCCACCAACCCATGGTGACTAAATCGCCAAACCATTGGTGTGCCATTTCATGTGCCTGTACCGTATATGAGGCTTGACGCTGGCCAGTCGTGCTGGTTGGCGATAGCAGTAAAATCTGGTCGCTGTAGGCGATCGCGCCCCAGTTTTCCATGGCGCCCTGGAAGCCGCCAGGTATCGCGATGGAATCGAGCTTCGGCAACGGGAAGCGGTAGCCAAAGTAGTTATTGTAATCAGCCAAAATTTGTTTGTTGGTCGCCAGCGCTTCAGTGCCGTTTTGTTCTTGCCCTTTAGGAGCGATGATATTGATTTTGGTGCCTTCACTTTCGCCGCTAATTTGCGCAAAATCACCGACAGAAACGTGGACTAAGTAAGTCGGCATTTTAGGCGAACGATTAAAGCTGGTGGTCGCTAAATTGCCATTCACTTGGCGGCTTGCCACCGGCATATTCGCGTATGCTGTCCAGGCCGCAGGGGCGGTCAGGCTGAGTTGGTAAGTGGCGCGGAAAGCCGGTTCATCCCAGCAAGGGAACATACGGCGCGCATCAGTTGCCTCAAATTTTGTGGTCAGCAAACTTGCTGAACTTTTGTCTGGATTTTGATACTCCTGCAAAAACATGCCATGCGGTTCAGTTTCGATCACGCCGGTAAATTCGAACGTCAACTTGTGCTTGCCGACTTTAGCCTTGCTTGGCAACATGACCGTGGTCAATTGTGCCTTGTCATCAGAGGCTACGCTTTTAACCGCTTTGCCATCAAACAGCACCTTGCTGAGTTTTTGATTCAAGGAGTTAAATTGGATTTTATCCACCGCCTCGGTAAATTCCAGCGAAACTGTTTCTGCGCCCGTCAAACTACGTTTTTCTGCATCGGGAGTGATAGAAATAATATAGTCGGTAGGAATCACATTTTTCGGCAACCGGCCCGAGGTTGTAGCAAAAGAATACGGCTTGACTGATTGCGAGGTTTCGGCAAAGGCAGCTTGCAGTGGCAGGGTGGCTGCAACGGCAGTGCATAGCAGTAATTTATTAAACAGCTGCACAGTGCTTGATGAGGTGTTGATTGATATCATGAAATGTCCCTATGGTTGTTCACTATTTTTGTACACTAAGGTGGCTCACTTTGGTCGTTCACTACGCCCCAAATTAGCGCTGAGCGGAGTGTAGTGAATTCATAAAAAATTGCAGTTGCAATGCGACCAAGCGAACAATTGGAGGGTTGAATGGTAAATTTACGAAAACGGACGGCGCTTGCCTTTGCCTTAAAGGTCACGAACTATTTCCGCGCAGCTACATCGGGCTAATTCGCGTAGGGCTTGGCTTTTTTTGCGGGTTTAGCCTTGGCAATACTATTGAAGGCGAGCGCCTCGAGTATCAGCGCCTTGAAGGCAGCCTCGTCAATTTCTTCGCCTTGGAAGATGTCGATCGCGCGGCGCATATTGCCGTACAGGCTAGCGTTGAAGAGGCGGGCACTATCCTGTAATGACGCGCCCTTGGCGAAAGTTAGCTTCACCTTATCTTTGTAGGATTCGCCAGTGCAAATGATGCCGTGATGCGACCAAACCGGCGTGCCCATCCACTTCCACTCCTCGATGACCTCAGGGTCTGCGGCCTTGATCAGCTTGCGCATACGGCCTAGAGTTTCGCCACGCCAATCCGCTAGCTCGACGATTTTTTGCGAGATCAGCGCCGATGGATCTTGGTTTGCGTCCAGCTTTTTCATGTTCTCATCCCAGTAGTTCACGTTCAATTTCAATTGCACGACGATCGAGAATAGTCATTCAAGACCATCGCATTCTACCAACGAAATTTGCTTATTTGAAGATCTCGAATATGCTAAGGTGAGGCTTGCGTGCCTGAATGCGTGCCAGCGCGCCGCCCAGGTAACGCCTGAGTTCGAATCTGAGTTTGAGTTTGAGTTTGAGTTTGAGTTTGAGTTTGAGTTTGAATACCAACGGAGGCTGTATGCACCGCTTTCCCTACTGCCAACTCATCGCCGCCGTGCTTCTGTGCTCGCCTGCGCTACCGCTGCGCGCTGAAGCTGAGACTGCGCTGCGACTAGCCTCAGACGACTGGTGCCCGTATATTTGCTCGGAGGACGGTAAAATTACCGGTGGCTTTCTGGTCGATGTCACTGCCAGGGCGATGGCGCTCTCAGGATATCAGGTGGACGCGGTGCTTAGGCCACTCAATCGTGCCATCCTGGAGACCGTGCACGGCAACATCCAAGGCGTGTACGCACCACCGCTAGATCAGCGCTTGCGCTTGAGTGCCGTCATCGCTTATTCGCGCGCCTGCTTCTATACCCGCATTGAAAACAGTTGGACTTATCATGGCCTCGCTTCGCTAGCCAAGCACAAGCTGGGCGTGATTGAAGACTATGGCTACGATGACGGCCCTATGGATGCGTATATCGCGCGATATCAACAGCATGCGGATTTGATTGAGCGCAACTTCGGTGACAGCGCTGGCACAGCCAATCTGCAAAAATTGTTAATGGGGCGCTACCCGGTGATACTGGAACACGAAGCGGTTTTGCTCAAGCTGAGTAAGCAGCAAAACGCGACGCAACGCATCCGGCAAGCCGGCTGCCTTGAGCAAATGCTGCCGCTAACCATCGGTTTTGCCAAAAATGATGCACGCAATGAAGCCTGGATACATGCGCTCGATCAGGGCCTGCATCAGCTTGATGCATCCGGCGAAATCAAGGCGCTAAGGCTACGCTATGAGATACCCTCGCCTAACCCGTAATTTTCAGCGCTGCCTGTCGCTGCAAGCCAAAACATTTGTAGCTATGGCCGTGCGGTCATAAAAATCACCCTTGGGCATGGCACATTTTCTGGCGTTTTTGGGCACCAGAATGACACTGTGATCGACCATTTATTGCAGGAAATCTCGATCAGGTCCGGCTTATTTCCCATGCCCATATTACAGGTCGATTGCAAGGCGGCATCCAGGGATTTTGCCTGGAAATAGCCATAGGTGCTGATTTTTTGTAGTGATTCGTAGGCGAGCTTCGGCTCCACCGTACCGGGGCGCATGATCAGTTCGCGCTCTCTGAGAGTCACCGAGATTTCTAATTCGGCATGGCCGCAGCTCCATTGTTTATCGTGTCTGGCGCATTGCGCAACGTAGTAAATGGGTTTGTCTTTAAGGCGCGCATGCGGGCGGCATTTAACGTCGGCATAATTGGCATAGTCGGCATGTTCCTCAAATGCCCTGGCATCGATTTCCGCTACCGCCACGCCGTATTTTTGTCCACACACTGCCTGCTCTAGCAACAGGCGTTCGTTAAGGCTGAGCTTGGCCGGAAAAGTCTCATCAGCCAATGCTGGCAAGGCCGCAGCTAGCGATAGCGCCATAAAAAACAGGAGGTGGTGCAGCTTGCGTATTTGATTCATTTTTGCTCTCTAGTCTTCAACCTATTTCAGATTTTCCTTTCAACAAAGAGTACGCTAATGCGTTGCATTCGCCAAGCTTCGGAATTACAGGTGCAGCGGCAAATTCAGGTGCATCGCCGCCATGCATGCGACAATCTGGCTCACTTGCGCAAGGATCTCGATTCCACGTTGCAGCCTTGTGATATGCATGGCCGGATTATTTATCTCAGCGTAATACAACATCATGAGCAAAGTCAGGCCGCCAAATACCAGAGTAGCGAGCCACTCGGTAATTTGTTTGCAGATGGAAATGAAACGACGCGGTGTTTTCATGGCATGGCTCGCTTTTGCTATTCGATGAGCTTAGTTATGCAGAAAGCGTGCCAGCGAAAAAATTTCGGCGCCATATTCTAAGTCCTTGATTTCACGCAAAATAATGCTGAGCTAAAAACGCTAAATTGTGACCGGACAGCGTACGACCAACGGAAGTTGGACAGTGTGCGCGCTACAAAGTTAGCTTTGGCATCAAGGTTTTTTAATAAAAAGTCGGCCATGAAGCTTAGCAAAAATATCTCGATCAAGTAGAAAAATGGGTGCAGAATATTGTGCTTGAACTTCATTAAAACAGGAGATTCGCCATGAACTATATCGATGGATTTGTGTTAGCCGTACCCACCGCCAATCGCGCGGCATACAAACTTTATTCAGAGAAATTCGCGCCGATTTTTAAAGAATTTGGCGCCTTGAGTATGGTTGAATGTTGGGGCAATGATGTGCCGCCGGGCAAGCTCACCTCCTTTCCGCTGGCGGTGCAATGCAAAGAAGATGAGACCGTAGTGTTTTCCTGGGTGACCTGGCCATCCAAAGAAGTGCGCGATGCCGCCGGGGCGCTCATGATGAAAGACCCGCGCTTTAGTCCGGAAGTGAATCCCATGCCATTCGATGGCAAGCGCATGATCTATGGCGGTTTCGAGAAACTAACAGAAATGTAAGTGGGAGACTGACATGCAAAAAATCACGCCCTGCCTATGGTTTAACTTTAATGCTGAAGAGGCCATCAATCATTATTTAAGCATCTTCAAGACTGGAAAAATTCTTGAAATTTTGCGTTATGGCGATGCCATGCTTGACTTAAAGGGACAAGTGCTGGTGATGCGCTTCGAACTCGATGGGCAAGAATTTATGGCGCTGAATGGCGGGCCGAAATTTCCGTTTACTGAAGCTATTTCTCTAAGCGTAGATTGCCAGTCGCAAGAAGAAGTGGATCACTATTGGAGCAAGCTTTCTGAAGGTGGCAGCACCGGCGATTGCGGCTGGCTGAAGGATAAATACGGCCTGTCCTGGCAAATTGCACCACGCGCATTAATCACGATGTTACAAGACCCTGATGCCGCCAAGTCCACACGCGTGATGCAGGCGATGATGAAGATGAACAAGATTGATATCGCCGAACTTGAAGACGCCTATCGCGATTGTTGAATGCCGTGCCCAGTTCCTTCCCCTTGTGAGGCATTGGTATCTACACAAATCGAAATTTGGTAAATACTCCTTCTCCCGCTAGCG
>JAZJYB010000195.1:0-15001 GCA_040390685.1 Pseudomonadota bacterium
CGAAGTTCATTGAACGACTATAAACGCGATTGCAAAAAAGCGCAAGAATTTATAGCTGGGCATTTAAATCTTTCGCTACAGCGCTACCGTTGTGCAATAGCGCTGCAGTCTGGCAAAACAAAATCCCTTATTTATCGTCGTGATGATCGACCGTCGTTTGCACAATACTGATAGGCCGCCCACTACGCCAGCGCCACAACAGTACGATATAACCAGACAAACCATACAAAACAAATAAACCAAACAAAACCCGATGCGGGTCACTGACTATCGCCACGTAACCAAGCACAATTAAGAGCGGCGCAATGAAGGGCACGGAGCCGCGCAGATTCACATCTTTGAAGCTATAAAATGGTACGTTTGTCACCATCGTCAAGCCCGCAAACAAAGTGATGCCCCAGGCGCTCCAACTCAGGTCGGCGCCTTTAAAGCCCATATCGTCCATCATCAAAATAAAACCGGCGACCAAAGCCGCGGCGGCGGGACTAGGCAGCCCCTGGAAGTAGCGTTTATCAACCACCGCAATATTCGTATTGAATCGTGCCAGACGGAGTGCGCCACAGGCGCAATATACAAACGCCGCTAGCCAGCCAAGCTTGCCCATGCCCTTGAGTGACCATTCGAAGACGATCAAGGCTGGCGCAGCGCCAAAAGAAATCATGTCGGACAGACTATCGTACTGAGCGCCGAACTCGCTTTGGGTATTTGTCATGCGTGCCACTCTGCCATCCAGGCTGTCAAGCACCATGGCGGCAAAGATAGCGAAAGCCGCGTGCTCAAAGCGTTGCGTCATCGCCATCACGATTGCATAAAAGCCGCAAAACAGGGCTGCAGTCGTAAATGCATTCGGTAAAAGGTAAATCCCGCGCCTAGGTTTAGCGCGCGGAGCGAAGTCTTCTCTTACGGCAGCTGCCTGCGACAATTTCTTAGCACCGCGCGGGAAAAATTTAAAATTTCCCTTGGGTTGACGTTTTTTTAATGAAGACATGCATCAATTCTATGAAAGGAGGATCGATTTGACCATCAATCAAGGTGATAAATAAAATCACTTGATGATCAAAAGACTAGAGTATAACCGCGATTGAGGCCAAGTAAAACCAAACGCTCAGCAAAACGGCCTGCAGACTAAGAAGGTCTGCAGGCCGTTTTATTTGCTTTTTTAAGCGATGAAAGCCTTATAGCGCTTGCTTAAGTTGCTCTAATATCGCCGGATTCTCCAAGGTAGAAATATCCTGGGTAATCTCCTCCCCTTTCGCCAACACCCGCAACAAGCGGCGCATAATCTTGCCTGAACGTGTTTTTGGCAAGTTATCACCAAAGCGAATTTCTTTTGGCTTGGCGATCGGCCCGATTTCTTTAGCGACCCAATTACGCAACTCTGTCGCAATCTGCTTGGCTTCGTCACCGGTCGGGCGGCTGCGCTTCAAGACCACAAACGCGCAAATCGATTCCCCCGTCGTGTCATCTGGTTTACCGACCACCGCAGCTTCAGCCACCATAGGATTAGCAACTAAGGCCGATTCGATTTCCATGGTACCCATGCGGTGACCGGAAACGTTCAGTACGTCGTCGATACGGCCAGTAATCGTGAAATAACCGGTGTCTTTATTGCGAATCGCACCGTCGCCAGCCAGGTACACCTTGCCGCCGAACTCTTCAGGGAAATAACTTTTCTTGAAACGCTCATCATCGCCCCAGATGGTACGTATCATTGATGGCCACGGGCGTTTCACCACCAGGATACCGCCCTGACCGTTCGGCAAATCATTGCCAGTTTCATCGACGATTGCAGCCATAATTCCTGGCAATGGCAAGGTACATGAGCCTGGCACCAAAGGTGTTGCACCTGGCAATGGCGTCATCATGTGACCGCCAGTTTCAGTTTGCCAAAACGTGTCGACGATAGGGCATTTTTCGCCACCGACATTCTTGTAATACCACATCCAGGCTTCAGGATTAATCGGTTCGCCGACTGAACCTAGCAAACGCAATGAAGATAGATCATATCTGTTCGGATGAATCTCAGCATTACCGTCAGCCGCCTTTATTAGCGAACGGATAGCCGTCGGCGCGGTGTAAAAAATACTGACTTTATGTTTTTGTATGGTATCCCAGAAACGGCCGGCATTTGGATAAGTAGGAATGCCTTCAAACACGATTTCAGTTGCGCCCACCGCCAATGGCCCGTAAGTGATGTAAGTGTGACCGGTGACCCAACCTATGTCGGCGGTACACCAAAACACATCGGCTGGCTTGATGTCGAAAGTCCATTTCATCGTCAGCACCGCCCACAGCAAATAGCCGCCGGAAGAATGTTGCACGCCTTTTGGTTTGCCAGTCGAGCCTGAAGTGTAGAGTATAAATAAAGGATGCTCGGCGCTCACCCATTCTGGCTCGCAGACATCCGATTGCGTCGCCACCAGTTCATGCATCCAGAGATCGCGCCCAGCAGTAAATGGAATATTTCCGTCAGTGCGCTTATACACAATGACGTTTCTAATTTCTTCACAATCGCCGAGGGCGAGCGCTTCATCCACGATAGATTTCAGCGGTAAATGTTTGCCGCCACGCGCCTGTTCGTCAGCAGTAATCACGACAACCGCGCCGACGTCAACGATGCGCTCTTGCAGGGATTTCGCAGAAAATCCGCCAAACACGACTGAATGGGTTGCACCGATGCGCGCACAAGCCTGCATCGCCACTACGCCTTCAACCGACATCGGCATATAGATGACGACACGATCACCCTTGCCCACACCAAGAGACTTCAAACCATTCGCGAACTGGCAGACCTTTTGATGCAAATCTTTGTAGGTAATTTTACTGACATCGCCACCATCAGATTCAAAAATGACTGCGACTTTGTCGCCCAGACCTTTTTGCAAATTCACATCCAGGCAATTGTAAGAGACGTTCAGCAAACCGTCTTCAAACCACTTATACAGCGGTGCGGTAGATTCGTCTAAGGTCTTGGTAAATGGTTTGTGCCAGTGCAGATTTTCCCGCGCCAGTTTTGCCCAGAAAGATTCGTAATCCTGTTCCGCCTCAGCACATAGGGCGTAATAGGCTTCCATGCCAGAAATAGTAGCCTCAGCGGCAAATGCGGCAGGTGGCGGGAAAATTCGTGATTCGGTTTTAACGACTTCGAGCGATGACATGGAGTTCTCCAACTTGTTATTGAATATTTCAAAATGCGTACACACAAAATTGATAGCCACACCTTAACTCGGGAGGCTTACCCTAAGCTTACGAATTTTTTGAAAAAATAGAATACCACAGCAATACCATTTATTGGTGAGTGGCTTACCGCAATTTATCTGTCCGTGTAAAATCACACTATTTACACCTAGCCCAGCAAAAAACCATGACCATTATCAAACAAGACGATCTGATTGAATCCATTGCCGCAGCGCTCCAGTTCATCAGCTACTACCATCCGACAGATTATATTTCGCATCTGGCGCGCGCATATGAGTTGGAGCAAAGCCCGGCGGCCAAAGATGCGATTGCACAAATCTTGACCAATTCGCGCATGTGCGCTGAGGGCAAACGTCCGATCTGTCAGGACACCGGCATCGTCAATGTATTCTTGAAAATCGGTATGGGTGTACGCTTTGAAGGCTTCACTGGCTCTATCATCGATGCTGTCAATCAAGGTGTGCGCCAGGGTTATGCGAATAGCGACAATGTCTTGCGAGCCTCTATCGTGGCAGACCCGCTATTTGAACGTAAAAATACCAAGGACAACACGCCTGCTGTGGTGCATATGGAACTGGTACCGGGCAATACCGTGGACGTGCAAGTCGCGGCCAAAGGTGGTGGCTCCGAAAACAAAACCAAATTTGTCATGCTGAATCCTTCTGATTCCTTGATCGACTGGGTCATGAAAACTGTCCCTACCATGGGTGCAGGATGGTGTCCGCCAGGCATGCTTGGCATAGGCATCGGTGGCACCGCAGAAAAAGCCATGTTGCTGGCAAAGCAGTCTCTGATGGATGACATCGACATGCATGAATTAAAGCTGCGTGGCCCGCAAAACAAGACCGAAGAACTGCGTATAGAACTGTGCGACAAAATTAATGCCCTAGGCATAGGTGCGCAAGGTCTCGGCGGCTTGACGACGGTACTCGATGTCAAGATCAATATGTACCCGACCCATGCGGCCTCTAAGCCAGTTGCGATGATCCCAAATTGCGCCGCCACCCGTCACGGCCACTTCGTCCTCGATGGTTCCGGCCCGGCCTACATGGAGCCACCGTCATTATCCAGCTGGCCCGATGTACATTGGGTCGCCGATACTGAAAAATCCAAGCGCATCGATCTAAATACTTTGACCAAGGCAGAAGTCGCGTCATGGACGCCTGGACAGACTTTGCTGCTCAACGGAAAAATGCTGACAGGTCGCGATGCCGCCCACAAGCGCATTCAGGACATGCTGGCCAAAGGCGAAAAACTACCGGTAGATTTCACCAATCGCGTGATCTACTACGTAGGCCCGGTTGATCCGGTACGCGATGAAGCGGTTGGCCCGGCCGGCCCGACCACGGCCACGCGCATGGATAAATTTACCGACATGATGCTCGAGCAAACCGGCTTGATCTCGATGATAGGCAAAGCTGAACGTGGCCCGACAGCGATCGCCTCGATCAAGAAGCATCAATCCGCTTACCTGATGGCAGTTGGTGGCGCCGCGTATCTGGTATCCAAGGCGATCAAAACCGCCAAGGTCGTCGGCTTTGCCGATTTGGGCATGGAAGCCATCTATGAATTCGATGTAGTGGATATGCCAGTCACGGTAGCGGTAGATTCGCAAGGTACTTCAGTGCACACCACTGGCCCTAAAGAATGGCAAGCCAAGATAGGGATTATTCCTGTTGTCTGATTCCACAGTATTGGTCGATAAGAAACACGCTGACAGTCATTTCGCTGTCGGCGTGTTTGATTCTGGCATCGGCGGTCTCTCGGTCCTGAAACATTTACGAGAGCAGTTGCCGCACGAGAGTTTTTTGTACGTCGCCGATTCTGCGTTTGCGCCATATGGCGAACGAACGGTAGAAGAACTCATTGCGCGCAGTATAGAGATCACGGATTTTCTGCTGCAACAATCGATTAAAGCACTGGTCATCGCCTGCAATACAGCCACCGCGGCAGCCGTCAAGGTATTGCGCCAACGCTATCCCGATTTAATTATCATCGGCATGGAGCCTGGTCTAAAACCTGCCGCATTAAAAAGCCTGAGAAAAATCGTCGGCGTACTCGCCACCCGCAGCACTTTGCAGAGTGAAAAATTCAATCTCTTGCGCGAACAATTGACGCATGAAACGCAGGTGCAATTTATCCCGCAGGCTTGTGTGGGTTTAGTCGATCAGATAGAAAAAGGCGAACTAGAGTCATCTAAAACTATGCAATTGGTGCGTAGCTATGTTGCGCCACTACTGGCGCAGGGTGCCGACACTTTGGTACTCGGTTGCACGCATTATCCGTTTGTCGCAGATCTGATCAAAAAAGTTATTCAGGAAAACAGCGCCGAGCCGGTGCAATTGATCGATACCGGCGAAGCGGTGGCGCGGCAATTAAAGCGTGTGCTGGAGCAAGGCCAGCTACTCAAGGTAGCGTCAAGTTCTGACACAACAACGATACACGCCTGGACTACCGGCGGCGCTAGCACTCTACATCATGCCTTCGCGCATATGCTGGAACTACCGGAACAACAATTCACGGTCAACGCGATCACATAAAATGACGTAAAAAAAGGACGAATAATTCGTCCTTTTTTTATTTCGTCTAAGCTGAATTTACGCCAATAAGTTACGCCAATACGGCAGCCATCGCAGTCGCTGTCGCTTCCACATTCCCCGTATTCAAGCCAGCCACACACATGCGGCCAGAACGCACCAGATACACGCCGAACTCTTCTTTCAGGCGATCGCATTGTTCTGCTGTCAATCCCGTGTAGCTAAACATTCCGCGCTGGGTCAGGAAGTAGCTGAAATCGCGGCCTGGTAATTTGGCGCTCAATACTTCATGCAATTTTTTCCGCATCAATTGGATACGTTCGCGCATGGCGACCACTTCGGCTTCCCACTGCGGACGCAATTCCGGGTCAGTCAAGACACGTGCCACGATTTGGCCGCCATGCAAAGGCGGATTCGAATAATTACGTCGGACATTGGCTTTCATCTGCCCCAATACATTCACCGCCTGCGCCGCATCCGGGCAGACGATACTCAATGCGCCACAACGCTCACCGTACAGGCTCATGCTCTTGGAAAAAGAATTCGCCACGAAGAAGCTCAGACCTGCATCAGCCAATAAACGGATCGCAAACGCGTCTTCCTGTATGCCATCGCCATAACCTTGATAGGCGATATCCAGGAAAGGGATCAGCTCGCGCTCTTGCAACACCGGTACCAGGGCTTGCCATTGCTCCTGTGTCAGATCGACACCAGTCGGGTTATGGCAGCAGGCGTGCAGCAAGACGATACTTTTCTTTTCTGCTTCTTTTAAGGCCGCGAGCATGGCATCAAAACGCAAGCCTCCGGTGGCGGCGTCGTAATACGGGTAAGTTTTTACTGTGATGCCCGAGCCTTCAAATACGGCACGGTGATTGTCCCAGGTAGGGTCGCTGATCAGCATCGTGCTGGTTGGGAAATAGCGTTTGATAAAATCGCCGCCAACCTTGAGCCCTCCGCTAGAACCCACCGTCTGTATCGTCACGACACGTCCGGCCTTGACTGCTGCATGGTCTGCACCGAACAACAGGTGTTGAACTGCGGTGCGGAAGTTTGCTGCACCTTCCATCGGCAAATAAGGACGGGCGCCCGCCTCAGCCACCACCTTCAATTCCGCTGCGCGCACTGAAGGCAACATTGGGATTTTGCCTGCATCATCAAAATAAATACCTATCGAGAGATTGATTTTATTCGTGCGCGGATCTTTGCCAAATGCCTCGTTCAAAGAAAGAATAGGATCGCCAGCATAGGCTTCGACGTGTTGAAACATGGTGTGAACTCCAGAAAGAAAAAATTGGTACAAACTAGTGAAAGCTGGTCATGAGTGCAATAGTGTTAATTCTTCGGATGAGCGCTCAGAACGAAGCCGCCATTTTGCCACACTACGCAAAACAGAATCGCAAAACGTTAGAACGGCGGCAAAGCTTAGGTATTCAATCAGGACGTAAATTCAATGATGTACTGCAGTTTCTACTTCGCATGATCAGGTGGGTTGCAATGCTAATTTTCTCTGCCAAGCAGACGTGAGGGCGATTTCGAGGCGATTTTCCCACTCACATCGCGTAACGTGTCGCGAACACTGTCAGAATTAAAGGGTTTAATGATGAAGCCGCTGGCACCGCTCAATATCGCTTGATTCACCAGCTCCACATCGTCTTCTCCCGTCACCATCAGCACAATAGCACCAGGAAGTTCAAGGTGTATTTTTTGCAGCGCTTCGAGACCATTCATGACCGGCATATTCACGTCCAGCAAGATCAAGTCCGGTTGCAGTTTCACGCTAATCTCCACCCCCTCTTTTCCATCGCCCGCTTCACCGACCACTTCGTAGTGATCCCCTTCGAGGATAATGCGTAACAACATGCGGGTCATGTCGTAATCATCAATAATTACTACGCGTATTTTATTTTCGATAGCCATAGTTTTATGTACTTCGTTAAAAGAAATTAACAAATTAAAATGGGAACGGCAGAATTTTTCTGATGCATCTTTTACACAGCTAAATTTGGGAATTCAAAATTACTCTGGCTCCACAATCTTGATGTCTTTCATTTTATACATGGCAAGATCCGCGTCTTTTAAAATCTCTTCAGCGCGATCCTCTTCACCCTTAAAAATTTTAACACCTATGCTGGCCGAACAATAAAAACCTAGGTCACCAAATTGATACTCCTGTCCCAGGCTGTCTATAAGTTTATCGAACACCAAAGTTGCTTGTTGTAGCGCGGTTTCTTCATTGGCATCAAGGCCTTCGATTAACACAACAAATTCATCACCTCCCAGCCTGACGATCGTGTCATTGACACGCAAGGTCATCTGCAAGCGATTCGCCACTTCTATGAGGAGTTTGTCACCAATTTCATGTCCGTAGGTATCGTTGATCTGTTTAAATTTATTCAGGTCAAGCAGCATCAGCGCAGCAAACCCGTGGTAGCGAGAACTGTAGAGTTGCGCCTGATGCAGGCGATCATTTAGCAATCGACGATTGGGCAGTGATGTCAGTGGATCGTGAAACGCTTGTTTGCGCAGTTCCTCTTCTGCCAATTTGGCTAAAGTAATGTCGCGAATCACCGCAAGAAAACCACTCTCCCATTCTTCCTCAGTAGAAATCAGGCGAGTGACCGAGACCGAAAAATCTAACCTTTTATCTTCAACAATGAGATGACATTCAGCGGATTGTGGTGTCGGCAGTTGTATCGCAGCATCCATCAATGCATCAAGTACGATCGATAGCTCATTTGGAAAAATAGTGGAATAGTGACATTGCAAATAAGCTTCGCTACCAAAAAAATTGGCCTGGGAAACGGGGACGTGTAGTTGCGTCAATACTCCATGCGTATCGAAAGTAAGCACGGTATCCGGTATCGAGTTAATCAGCGTTTCTAGCCTATTTTTGCTTTCTTCAACAGCGTTTTCGTCGTGTTTGCGACGGCTGATGTTCATATACGTCCCAAGTAGCCGGGTGGGTCTATTCGCGGCGTTACGGTTTGTGCCTTTACTCAGCACGTGCATCCAATAAAACACGCCATTTTTTCCGCGCATGCGAACTTCAATACTAATCTCTGCCGTGCTTCCTTTTAGGTAAGCATCCAAACCAGTATGGAGTATTGCCAGATCATCGGGATGTAAAAGCTTGTCCCAGGAAATTGCCTGGTCACCAAATTCACCAGAGGCATAGCCCAGCGGCATCGCCCAGCGCGGGTCGATACTCACACAATTAGAGGATAAATCGTATTCCCACAGCCCTTGATCGGAACAAGCTAGTGTCAATTCCAGCTTGCGTCCTAGACGCGTGCGTTCCAATACGTTCTTGATGCGCAGGCGGGCAATTTCCAGATTGATTGGTTTGGTAATATAGTCATCCGCCCCGAGCGCAAGACCGGTCGATTCCGATTCCGAGGAATTTAATGCCGTGACAAAAATAATCGGAATCTCACAGGTAATCGGGTTCTGCTTTAGCCTGCGGCACACTTCATAACCATCCATCTCAGGCATCATCACGTCAAGCAAGATGAGATCCGGGGTTTCGGACTCGGCGATCAGTTGCAAGGCCTCTAAACCCGAAGTGGAAAATGTCACTTCGTAGTCGCGCTCCAAAGCATCGAGCAAAATTTCGATGTTGGCTGGCGTGTCGTCGACAATCAGCAATTGCGGTCGATAAGCGTTGTGCTTATCCATAATGATTTTTGTCATGTTCTTATTTTGTGTCCGTAAAATTTTGCTGTATCAGTGCTTGCAAAGCTGGCAAGGCTTCGTCAAATTTTAACCTATCGATCTTGCCCGCGATGTCCTGGAAGCTACGCTGTAATTTCGTATCAAGCAACAGCACCTCGATGTCCTTGGCCGCCTTGCGCGCCTTGCCCTGCTTCTTGCTCAACATTGTTTCCAATTCGCGCAGCCGTGGCAAAAGCAATGCGCTGTCGATAGCGACTTCGATCAGCGCTTTTCCTGACGCAGCGAGCTCAACCGCGCTTGCTGTATTGAGTGTGGCAATCGCGTTCAATACCTGGCTCAGTGCCAGTTCAAAGGCGGCACGATGGCTAGTTTCTCCATGTTTCAGTTCCAGCTCGAAGGCTTTGGCGATGTGCTGCAGTTCGGTCGCACCGATGTTTGGTGCCAGTCCCTTGACGGTATGCGCAAGGCGCGCCGCTGTCTTGTAATCGCCGCTATTCAAAGCAAGTTCCAGCTGCTCTGCGGCATTGCCGAAATCCTTGGCGAAACTCAGGCAGACCTTGCGGATGGTGCTCCATTTATTGTCTAGATTGCGCACCGCAGTGAGCAGATCAAGGCCCGGCAGGCTGAACGGAAATTCATCATTGGTAGCTTGGGCCCGGGCTTGCACGCTAGCCGCTGGTGGCGCCAGCTTGGTCGAAGCGGGCAACCAACGCAACAGGATCTGTGCGAGTTTTTCCGGTTCTATCGGCTTGGACACATGGTCATTCATCCCTGCCATTTCGGTCGCTCGCTTATCTCTTGCCATGGCGGCCGCGGTCATCGCCACAATCGGCAGTTTCTTGCCTTTTTCAGTTGCGCGAATGGCGCTGGCGGCTTCAAAGCCATCCATCACCGGCATCTGCAAATCCATCAGCACCAGGTCATACTGGTGTTGGCTAACCATTTCCACCGCCTCCTGTCCGTCATTGGCGATGTAGACCTGCATGCCCATGCCACGCAAAAATTCCTGCGCCACAAGTTGATTGGTTTTATTGTCTTCGACCAGCAGGATACGGGCACCTTTTACCGAGGCGGTCAGGGTCGACCAGTGCGGGCCGTTTTCCGAGGCATTTTCCAAAACGTCTTGAGTTTCCAAAACGCTACCAATGCCAAGTTGAACGTAAAAACTGAAGTTACTGCCACTACCCGGGCGGCTGGTGGCACTGATATCGCCACCCATGAGATTCACCAGACGCTTACAAATACTTAGACCCAGACCTGTGCCGCCATATTTACGTGTGGTCGAGGTATCTGCCTGTTCAAACACCTGAAATAACCGTGCCAGCTGTTCAGCAGTCATGCCAATTCCAGTATCGATGACTGAAATATCCAAGCGTAGTGCATCTTGCCCGGATGGTTCGGCCTGCAGCTTGACGAGGATTTCACCAGATGGCGTGAATTTAATGGAATTGCCAACCAGATTGTGCAATACCTGTCCAAGACGTAAAGGATCTCCCTTGAGCACCGGTGGCACCGAGGGATCGATTTCAAAAATGAGTTGTATGTTTTTTTCTGAACAAGCGAACGAGAACAGCGCGGAGGTATTTTTAAGTAAATCTGCCACACGAAAATTGATCGCTTCCATTTGCAAATGTCCAGCCTCAATTTTGGAATAATCCAGCACGTCATTCAGAATGCCAAGTAGCGCTTTGGACGAACTGCGGATACGCTCGACATAGTCGCGTTGCTTGACATTCAGATTGGTATCTTCGAGTAATTGAGACAGGCCTATTACGGCATTCATGGGCGTGCGGATTTCGTGACTCATGTTGGCGAGAAAATCGCTCTTCGCCCGGTTGGCGGCCTCGGCTTTTTCTCTTTCTTGCTGCATCAGCTTGGCAACACGTTGTATATCCGTCAAATCATGAAACTGAATAAGTAAATGCGGCAATCCCCTCAAGGTCAGCGGCAAAATCAGGCAATCGGTCCAGACTTCTTTGCCGAAACTGGAGTGGGTGTGCACCTCCTTATTTGTTCGCACGCCCGATTTCAAGGCAGCCAGGCAAGCGTCTAGCAAACCGAATTCCTGCCAGCGCTGAATTAATCGGAAATTTTGATTTTGTAGCTGTTCGCGCGTCGCCCCAACCAGTTGTGCATATGCTTCATTCGCCAGCACACATGGTCCATCGGCGGCGTACACCCCTGTCGCTATCGAGGATTCAAGAATGATCGCGGAATTGACGCTCAGTGCCTGCTCCAGTTGTGCGGTCGTCTCTCGTGCATGATCGAGAGTCACGCGCAATCTCTTGAGTAACTCTGGAAGCGGCAACATCACCAGCCAAATCGCGAAGGCACTGACTAGCCATCCTACGATGGGCCTGCCAGGGAAAAAGTGCGGCGGTTCAAGTTCATAGATGCTGAGTACAATGTACCCCAACCACGCAAATAAATAACTCGTGGCAAACACAACGCTGGCGCGCATGCTCACGATAATGGTGAGCATCACTGCGATCGATACCGCGATCATTGTGGTAAAAACCGGCAGGCCAAAATAAATCAGGCTCACCAAAATGCACCAGAGAACGGCGGCAAACAGGTACAGCGATTTCCTTGGATTGCCGTTGCGGTTGATACTCCTTGCGTAAAATAGCATCCCAAGCAAAAACAAGCAGATGATGCCTGAAGCTAATTTCCGATAAAAAATGAATGGCACACCGATAAATAACAGACCTGAAATTACCCAGGTAAACAAACTATAGTAACGCTCCAGCAGAAGTATATTCAGCTCAAGATTTTCATGTCGTCTGTTATCGGCATCGTCAACTTCCCCAAAGATCATATGCACTCCCCATTTAAGACCATTGTAAGAGCTAGATGGTGAGCGAAATTCAAATGAAAACCACCTTGTTCTGCGGCGAGTAATTGCTGACGGTTAGTCTTGTGATTATCCATAGAGGTGCTGGTCATGTTCTTATTTTGCATCAGTAAAGTAGTGCTGTACCAATTCTTGCAGCTGCTGCAAGGCTTCGTCAAATTTTAGTCTTTCGATCTTGCCAGCAATGTCCTGGAAGCCACTTTGTAATGTCGTATTGAGCAAGAGCACCTCAATCTCCTTGGCCGCCTTGCGGGCCTTGCCCTGCTTCTTAACCAACATCATTTCCAACTCGTGCAGACGTGGCAAGACAGTCACGCGGTCTATCACGTGATTGATCACTGGGTAGGCCGCTGTCGGCGATTCGGCAGCATGCGCAGCCACGCGTGGTTCTCCTAATGTGGCAATGGCAGTCAATACCTGAGTCAGTGCCTGTTCAAAGTCGGCACGATGGGTGCTTTCTCCCGCTTTAAGTTCCAGCTCGAAGACTTTGGCGATTTGCTGCAACCCGGTCGCGCCGATATTCGGCGCTAGGCCTTTGACGGTATGTGCGAGTCGCGCTGCGGTCTTGCTATCGCCGTTTTGCAAAGCCAGTTCCAACTGCGCATTGGCATTGCCAAAATCTTTGGCAAAGCTCAGGCAAACCTTACGGATGGTGCTCCATTTATTGTCGAGATTGCGTACCGCAGTGGCAAGGTCAAGACCAGGCAGGCTGAACGGCAGCTCGTCGCTAACCGCTTGAACGCTCGCCGCTGGCGGCCGCACCCTGGCAGCTGGCGGCAGCCAGCGCAGCAAGATCTGCGCCAGTTTTTCCGGCTCGATCGGTTTGGCAACATGGTCGTTCATCCCGGCCAATTCGGTCGCCTGTCTGTCGCTGGTCATGGCAGCAGCCGTCATCGCCACAATCGGCAAGCGCTTGCCCTTCTCGCTTGCACGGATGGCGCTGACCGCCTCAAAGCCATCCATCACCGGCATCTGCAAATCCATCAGCACGAGATCATATTCGTTGCGGCTGACCATGTCCACCGCCTCCTGCCCATCATTGGCAATAGCTACCTGCATGCCCATGCCACGTAAAAATTCCTGCGCCACCAGTTGATTGGTTTTGTTGTCTTCAACTAACAGGATGCGGGCTCCCTGCACTGTCTCTGTCAAGCTTGACCAATGCTGGTCATGGCTGGCAAGCGCGCTTGCGGGAATCACAACTCCTTGTTGCAGGCTAACGATAGCGTCAAATAGTTGTGACGGCAAGACAGGTTTTTCCAGGACGCCATCGATGCGGGTGTCGCCGCGCGCCGTGAGCAGTTGCTCCCTGCCATGCGCCGTGACCATAATGATACGTGGCGTACTTTGCAAAATTCCTTTGCTGGCCAGTGCATCGACCTGGCGTGCCAGTTCCAGCCCATCCATTTCCGGCATTTGCCAATCCAGCAGCAATAGCTCGAACGGGTTGCCGGATCGCGCCGCTTCGATAATCAGACGCAAGGCATCGAGGCTATGGCTGACTACGCTGCTCTGACAGCCCCAGGTTTTGAGCATTTGGTCGAGTATCATCAAGGATATTTCCTGATCATCGACTATCAGGGTACGCATGTGACGAATGCCGAGCAAACGCCGTGCGTCCGGGTTAACACAAATACCCAGTTGCACATCAAAACTAAAAGTGCTGCCGACGTTCGGTGTACTGACGACCTGAATCTCCCCACCCATCAACTCTGCCAAGCGCTTGCAAATACTCAAACCTAAGCCAGTGCCGCCGTACTTGCGCGTGGTAGAGGTATCCGCCTGTTCAAATGCGTGGAACAATCGTGCAGTTTGCTCGGGTGTCATACCGATCCCGCTATCGCGCACCTGTACATTCAGGCGCAAAGTAGTCTCAGTGAGCTTAGTGCCATCAAGCTTGATATGGATTTCACCACCGGGGGTGAATTTGATGGCATTGCCCACCAGATTATGCAGCACTTGTCCCAGACGCAACGGGTCGCCTCTGAGCATGGACGGGATCGTCTCTTCAATTTCAAAGATGAGTTCGATATTTTTTTCCGAGCAAGCAAATGAAAACAATGCAGAGGTATTTTTCAGTAAATCTTCCACACGAAAATCAATCGCTTCAATCTGCAAATGCCCAGCCTCAATTTTCGAGTAATCAAGCACATCATTCAGGATCGCCAGCAGCGCCTTGGACGAACTGCGTATCCTTTCCACATAATCGCGCTGGCGCGTGTCAAGGCTGGTATCTTGCAATAGCTGTGATAAGCCAATAACGGCGTTCATCGGCGTGCGTATCTCATGACTCATATTCGCCAGGAAATCGCTTTTTGCCCGGTTGGCACTTTCAGCTTCGTGGGTCCTTGCCGCCAGTTGTAGATTGGTCGTTTCCAATGCAAGTTGCGCACTGTGCAGCTCAGTGATATCGGTCAATAAACTAATCACGCCACGCACCTTGCCGCCATCGATATCCGGGATCATCTGGACGTAGGAATACCGGACATCACCATCCGGCGTGATAACGGTGCGTTCATATTGTTGTGAAAATCCGTTCAAGGCAGCTTGAATAGTCGGCATAGTATCAATGTAGCGCGCCTCTCCCACCAACTCCCGGATGTGCGTTCCAATAATTTCCTGCGGTTTTTTTCCGAACCAATTGATAAACGAATTATTGGCAAAGCGGAAGATGCAATCGCGGTCAAAGTAACTGATCAGGCCAGGCACGTTGTCGGTAATGGAATGCAGGAAACGTTCG
>JAZJYB010000195.1:15011-22617 GCA_040390685.1 Pseudomonadota bacterium
CACCGCTTCGGCAGCTTTGCGTTCGCTAATGTCCACCGCGACCCCAAGAAATCCGGTAATAGCATGCTGTTCGTCACGGATAGCCGTGACTGCCAGCAGCACCGGAAGACGCTCACCGTTTTTACGGATATACGTCCATTCGTGGGTATTTGGCAGATCGAGACGCGACTTGGCGACAAATACCTCAAAGCCCGGTTGTATCTGCTGATTCAAGGCCTGGGAAAACTCCGCGGCACGCGCCACCACTTCATCAATATCGTGTATCACCGCGGGCGTACACAGCTTTATCATCTCGTCGGCGCGATAACCCAGCAACAACTCAGCGCCGCGATTAAAGCTGGTAATGACGCCTTCCGGCGTAGTCGAAATGACCGAGACCGCAGCGCTGTCGAGGATCGCCGTATTCAGGGCAGATATCTCGCGCAGCGCAGTTTCGGTCGCTTTGTGGGTGGTGATGTCGACCACTGAAACCACGACAAATTTTTCCACGCCGAAGGTCAGCGATGCCAAGGCAACTTCGACCGGAAACTGGCTGCCGTCAAAGCGCTGCGCCTGTAGTTCGCGCCCGACACCCATCGGGCGCGACTCGGTGCCCAGAATGAATTTCTCGCGCAAAGCAGGATGATGGGCGCGCACCTTATCCGGCACCAGGGCTTCGATCGTCAGCGTGAGAAAATTTTCCTGGGTGTATCCGAAGGCGCGTGTCGCTGCCACGTTGGCACGCACAATACGGCCCATTCCGTCGACTAGCAACAGTGGTTCTGGGGTCGCCTCGAAAATCACGCTGGCAAATTTCTCGCGCTGCTCCAACTCCAATTGGGTATGCTGCAAATCGCTGGTCATTTGCTCTGCCAATTTGTTGGCGCGTGCTACCGTGAGTGACTGCAAGCGTATCATCGCAAAAAGCAGCAAGCTGACAATGCCACCTGCGACGAAGACAAACTGGGATTTCTGCCGGTCGATGCCAGCTTCAAAGCTGGGGCTGGAATGCATGCGCAGGGTCCAGGCATGCTCAAATAGTGCCAGTGTTTTTTCCTGCTGGAAGTGACTGGCGTGGTCGATTTTTTCGTTTTTCAGTGCGGGGTCAGCATACAGAAGTTCACTGACCTGTGTGTTGGCACCATCAAAAATTTCCAGCCTTACTTCTGGCCATTTGTCACCCAAGGTTCCCATTATCAGGTCGTGAGTGCGGAAAGGCGACGAGATATAACCGATTAATGCGCGCCTGCGTCCCTCTGGCGAGGAGACATCCATATGCCATCGGTAAACCGGTTCATACATCACGAAACCTGACTGAAGGTCTTGCCCGTTTTCCTGTAGCAAGGTGAGCTTGCCGGAGATAGTCGTCTGCCCTGTGTCGCGCGCCTGCACCATGGCAGCGCGGCGCACAGCTTCAGTCATCATGTCGAAACCTAGAGCACGCTGATTGCGGTTATCCTGAGGTTCCAGATAAATGATAGCGGTAACATCCTCGCCGCTGTTTGCCTGCTTCATCGACAAATTCGACAAATTCGAAAAATTCGAAAAATTCGAAAAACCCTCCGCTTGCATTTTCTTAATCAAGGCTTCACGTTCCTCTGGCGCGAGGCGAATGCTAAAGCCCATCCCCTGTATGCCAGGCAGTGATTCTTGCAGTCTGAGTGCGTCGACGTAGGCCTTCCAGTCGGCGCGCGCTACAGTTCTATCGGTAGCAAACAAGCCGGCACCACCTCGCAAGGCCCGCTGGTAATCCTGCATGCGATCTTTAATTTGCCTGGCGACCTCTGTGGCAATTCGATCGAAGCGTTGTTTTGCGCGGTTCTCGCTATCGAGCGACAATAAATGCCAGGCCAGAACGGTGATAGCAATAGCGCCAAACAAGGCGATCCCTGGTGGCGCGTATTCGCGCAATTTATTCGAGAAGCCCTCACGCAGGCGTTCCAGCCGGTCTGCCGACAACAGCAGTGCGGTTGTCGTGATCAGCGCAAGAAAGCTATCGAGCAAGATCAGGCTTTCATTGAGTTCACTAGACGCGAAAGGGCCGAATCCGCGCGTAGTGCTGAACACGGCAAATGTAGCGATAATAATTAAAGCGCTACATGCACCGCGCAAACCATGTTGCCAGGCGACCCAGCCTAGCGCAGGAAAGATCAAAAATACGGCGGGTCGTAATATGGCAGGATCAGCGATCCAATAACCGAACACCAACATGGAAAGCAAGCCGATGAGGGCGAGCGCCAATGCAAAACGGGCGGTCACGGCGATTGGCCTGGTCATTATTGAAGTCTTGCTTTTCCGCGCCAAAGTCGCCACGAAAGGAACAAAAATTAGCGCTCCGCAGACATCCCCTATCCACCAGGTCATGCCCACGGTTGTTTGTATGGCGGTCGGAATAATTTTCGCGAACACCAGGGTGGCAGTACCGATGCCGGCACTAATTGCACTTACGAGTAGTGCAATTGAGACGAAGCGCAAGACGCTGCGCTGGGATTGAAAAAGTTTGGGAAACTCGGGGTCGCGGCGCAACCAGTATGCGCCAGCAAAAGCCTCGGCCGTGTTGCCAAGTGCGATGATGGCCGACGCGATCCAGAATTGCATAGCCAAATCTGGATTATTCGAATAAAAAGAAAAGAGATTGGCAGCAAAAGCCGCTATGCTGACCGCCGGCGTGACTCGCAATCCCCAAAATGTCAGCGCTGCAATCGCAATTCCTGTGGGGGGCCAGATCGGCGAGGCATTGCTGCCGGCAAAAGCGAGTCCAAGACTTAAGTGCGCAGCGACAAAATAGACTAGTCCAAGAATAATCGGAATGACGAAACCGGACAATTTACTTGCTCGCATGTTTGCCCCTGGCATGTTGGAAAGACCAGCTTACAAGCTTTTTGCAGCATTGACCATACTGAACTTACAATCGGGCAAAAAAAGTGCGTAATCTAGCTATGAATGAACGCCGTTGACACAGCTTTTTCCTTTGTTACATCCAGATAAAATATTACCAAATAGACCACACTTAAATCCAAGCTAAAAGTATCAGATTCAGGTTCACTACTAGGTGTATTGTTGCGGAATAAAATAATCGCCCGCTTATCACTTTTTCGGATTTGCATAGATCCTCACAAACGGCCCATGATTGACCTTAATTCAAAAATATGAGTTCAAGATTAAGCATAAAATTCACTTCGTCAATTGCCCTAATTTCAGCGCTGGCAATTGGACTGACAGCATTTCTCAATAGCGGCAAATTCGATCGCACGCTAAATGATCTGGAAAGATCACGTTTGCAAATTGTCGTGGGCGATATTAAAGCGAATCTGGAAACCGGCCTAAGCTTTGGCTTGCCTTTGAAGAGCCTGGAAAACGCGCAAACGGTGATCGATACGCAGGCGAAACAAGATCCGAATATTTTGGATATTCTTGTGCATGATGAAAATGGCGTGGTCCTTTTTCATAGCGGCACAAAAAAAATGAGTTCGACTATCCCGCAAGCCTGGCAAATGGCAGAAAAAGCTGCGGGTGAAAAACCTTGGTTTCTCAAGGAAGAAAACGCTGAAACCAAAGAAACCGCTCTGGTAGTCGCGAGCACGCTAGTGAATGGAATCAGTCAAGACCTCGGTGGCGTCGCCATCCGCTATTCCATGGCTGCGCACCAAAAGACCGTGCTTGCAGTCCAGGAAAAACTCACATTGGCATCACTGACGACAATCTTCATCACGGTCTTGCTCAGCTATCTAGGCATCAGCATTCTTACCCGCAAACACGATCAAGAATTGGGCAAAGTGCTTGTGCACCGACTGCTGATTTTTTCCTTGCTGCTGCTCATGCTTTCGCAGGCCGCCATCTCTGTGTTTGCCTGGTCATCGCTGGAAGAAAAACTCGCGCCTGAGATGGATAAGCAAGCCGCCACTGTTGGCAGGCTGATCACCAGCAAATTACAAAGAGCGCTAGCTTACAAGATTCCTTTTGAAAAAATACTGGGTATTGAAGAATTCTTTGACGACATCCGTGTAGAAAATACGGACATTCGCTTCCTCGCCATCAGCACCCCTTCGGGTAAAGTATTATCAAGCAGCGGCATCGCGGCAAATGCGCTCGACCTCGCATTAAAAAACAACCGCGCCAACACTGCAATTAAGACGATTAAAACAAAGGAGCACAGTGGCCAAACCTGGCAAAAATCTTACCGCGACACTAGCGTGAATTTGCGCCACGATGGCAAAGACATAGCTATCATTCACATCGGCATGGAGCAAAATTATTTCACTGCAAAAATCACCGATCTGCGCTATGACATAGCGATTATTCTACTGAGCAGTTTATTGATCGCCTTTGAGATTTTACTGTTTATCATCACGCGTGATTTTTCTCACCCGTTGCACCAGATCTCAGTTATGAAGGAGCATATCGCCTCGAAAGATTTTCGCGTTTTGGCCAAAGTCAATTCGATACGTATTTTGACCTTTCTTTTCATGTTCGCAGAAATGCTGTCACGACCGTTTTTACCGATTTACGCTAGAGAACTACTATCAAACTCTACGAGTTTACCCAATGCCATATTGGTCAGTTTGCCGGTTACAGGATTCTTGTTCGGCATGGCAATCAGCATGCCTTTTGCGGGCCGTTGCTCGGATCGCTTTGGCCGGCGTTATGGCTTCATTGCTGGTGCATTGCTCGTTGCTTTAGGCTTGCTGGTCAGTGGCAGCACGACACATTTTTATCTCCTGGTGCTAGCTAGAACTTTGAGTGGCATCGGCTATGCAAGCATGTTCATGTCTTGCCAAGGCTATGTATTGGATAAAACCAACGATCGAAATCGCGCACAAGGAATGGCCTCTTTTGTCAGCGCGATTATGGTTGCTGAAATCTGTGCCCCAGCCATAGGCGGAATCCTGGCCGACAAAATCGGTGTGCGTCTGGTATTTATCTTCGGCGCAATGATCGCCATCACCGCTGCGACTCTGGCGATCAGCATTTTAGATAATAAGAATGCCCGCCGCCCCGCCACCAATCACACTATTCTTCTGCCGTATCAACAGCTGATGCGCAACCGTCGATTTATTGCGCTGGCTTTTTTTTCTGGCATCCCGGCTAAATTAATTTACTCAGCATTTCTGATTTATTTAGTGCCGCTATTGCTGACGGATTTTTCCAGCACTACATCAGAGATCGGCCGCTATGCAATGACGTATGGCGTCGCCGCCCTATTGCTCTCACCCGTATTCGCCAAAGTGGCTGACCGCTATCAAGCCCATGTCGCGATGGTGAGCTGCGGCGGCGTACTCACTGGCTTGGGCTTAGTTCCGATTTTTTTCATTGCGGACAAAACACTGGTTTTACTAGGCATCGCTGCCTTGGGTATAGGCCAGGCCATGAGCATTTCCGCACAAATAGCGCTGGTCGGCAAGTTGACGCAAACCGAGATGATCCATCTTGGCTCTGGTAGCGTACTTGGCGTATTTCGCTTGATAGAGCGCCTGGGTGCGGCGGCCGGGCCGCTAATTGCGGGTGCGCTGGTTGCGCTGTTTGGCGTGATTCCTGCAGTGACAGTGCTGGGGCTGTATGGCTTACTTTCTGCACTATTTTTTACCTTAATATTTATTGAGAAAAAACAGCGTACTGACTTATGCAAGGATGAAAACAGCGCGAATGAAAACAGCAAGCATGCAGCCAGCCAGAATGGAGGCCAGCGGTGAATTTTTCCAGACGCCAGTTCATACAAAATATTTCTGCCGGTGTGGCCGCAAGCAGCATCGCCGCAGCGAGGTTGTCCTATGCGGCACCACTGAAGGCGATTAAGGTTTTTCGTATCTACATGATTTTATTTCGCGGCGAGACTGAGGCAGAAAAAGGTTTCAGTGACTATCTTGCCAGCCGCGGTATTGCGGTCGAATTGACAATTCGAGATGTCGCGCAAGACTTGAAAAAAATTCCTGCCTTAATCGAGGAAGCGCGGGCGCTTAAAGTAGATTTGATCTACACCTGGGGCACCTCGGTCACCCTGGCTGTGGTTGGCAAACAAGGAGCAGTCGACACACAGAAACATGTGACAGATATTCCCGTAGTATTTACCAACGTGGCCTCACCCGAAGCCTCTGGCCTGATACTCTCACGCCATTCATCCGAGCGCAATCTGACTGGCACCAGTCACGTGGTACCTTTACCGTTGCAACTGCAAGCGATACGCGCTTATCGCCCTTTAAGACGCATGGCAGTAATTTACAATTCAGTAGAGCAAAATTCAGTGCAAGTCGTTAAAGAATTGCGCGCCGCGGCGATCAAAGATCATTTTCAATTGCAGGAAATCCCGGTACCTCTGGGGAACGCGGGCTTAGCCATGGTCTCATCTTTACCGCAATTAATGGAGCAAGTCAGCCAGGCAGCGCCAGACTTTTTATACCTGGGGCCAGACAGTTTTATCGGTGCCAATTCCAAGCAGGTTACGACGCTGGCATTGCAACATCGCATCCCGGTTTTTTCAGCGACAGAAGTGGCTTTACGAGAGGGCAAGGCACTGTTCGGCCTGGTCTCGCGCTATGCCGCAGTCGGGCGATTGACGGCGAGAATGGCCGAGCAAATTCTGGTACAAAAACTCACCCCAGCACAAATACCGATTGAAACACTGACGCGTTTCTCCTACATTGTGAATATGACAGTAGCGGCAGAACTTGATCTCTATCCGCCGCTTAAAGTAATCAATTTTGCCGAGATCATCACATGAAGACAAATGCTATCGTTGACAAGTTTGCCGAGAGTTCCAAATTTGTAGACAAGGAAAACACGCCCTTCGTATGGCGCAAGCTCAGGCCAGACGAAGCGATCCTGGCTTATCAATTGCACCTGACGGCAAACGCAGTTACACCAGCGGGATTAGTACGCCTAGATGACCTGGCGCACTTCAGTGCCAACATTCAAGACCAAGGCCGCATCCTTGGCTGCTTTGTCAACGATAATGAGATGGTGGCGTATGGAATCTTGGGCATGGACACGGCAAGCAATAGCAAGCTATGTAAATTGCTAGACTTGCCTGAGACAGAACTGCACAATTTCGCCAGCCTAGATGGCGCAGCGGCATTGGCCCCATGGCGCGGCAATCGCCTGCACCGCGAATCGATACAGGCGCGCCTGGCGATGGCGCGAGAGCAGCAACGCAGGTACATAGGCGCCACGGTATCGCCCGAGAATATCAATAGCATGCGCGGCTTGCTGGAAGCAGGTTTCTGCATCAAAAATTTTGCCTATCTGTACGGCGGCCTGGCGCGTCTGGTGATGTCGCTGGATCTCGATGCGCCACCATCGTATTGGACTTTATGCGGGGCGGTTATTGCGAGTGACCAAGCCGGACATCAGGCTGCGCTTGCTAAGGATTTGATTGGTTTTGACTTGACTGAAACTAGGTCTGGTGTTTGTCAGGTGCTTTATGGTGTTCGAAAAAATGGGTGATTTTTTTTGTAGGTTGGGCTAAAGCTTCACCAGCCCAACATTTTTTGACCAACGACATTAACAAAAAAGCGCGATGAAAACTATTCCCTCCATTTGGATTTCATCGAATTTGTTTCATTGAATGTTGGGCTGATGAAGCTTTAGCCCAACCTTCTATGAGAAACAAAGTCAAGGCTCTTTTTCAAAATTA
>JAZJYB010000196.1:0-3474 GCA_040390685.1 Pseudomonadota bacterium
AAGATCCGTCGCGCAGCCAAAGCGCAAGGTTTTCTAGAGCGGGAAATACTCACTGTTGAACGCAGTTTCAAGTGGGGCGCATTACTCGCGGCGAATCAATCGCAGTCACTGTTTGGTGACAAAAAATTGATCGACCTGCGTATTCCTACCGGTAAGCCAGGCAAAGATGGTGGCGCAGCTCTACAGGAATATGTCGCTAACTTGTCGCCGGATAATCTGACTTTGATTACCTTGCCAAAACTCGATTGGGCAACGCAGAAGGCGGCCTGGGTCGGTAGTTTGCAGCAAGCTGCTGTGTATATCGACATTCCCTTGGTTGAGCGAGCCGCTTTGCCGAACTGGATCTCGCAGCGCCTGTCAGCGCAGGGGCAAAGCACCGACAGGCAAAGCCTCGATTTCATTGCCGATAGGGTAGAAGGCAATTTGCTCGCGGCACATCAAGAGATACAGAAATTGGGCTTGTTGCATCCGCCAGGCAAACTCAGTTTTGAAGTTATTCACGATGCCGTACTGAACGTGGCACGTTACGATGTCTTTAAACTTAACGAGGCGATGCTGGCTGGCGACGTCGCCCGATTGGTGCGTATGCTGGACGGTCTCAAAGGCGAGGGCGAAGCCTTGCCGCTGGTGCTTTGGGCGGTGGCGGAAGAGTTGCGCACTTTGCTTAAACTGAAATCAGGCATGGCACAAGGGCGACCTTTGGGCGTGCTGTTGAAAGAATTTCGCATCTGGGGTCCCAGAGAAAAACTCATGGCGCCCGCCCTCCAGCGTGTAACTTTGCCTACATTGCAAGCTGCTCTGCAAGAGGCGGCACAAGTCGATAAAATGGTCAAAGGATTGCGCGCCAAGGCCTTTGCCGGTGACGCATGGGATGCACTGTTGCAGTTGGGTTTGCGAGTTGCCCGGGCTTAAGCCCCAATCAATTAAATTCAATTGAATTCGGTAAAAAAATGGACATAAAGCACTACATGAACGATCTCGGCATGCGCGCCCGCAGCGCATCGCGTGCCATGGCCAAAGCCGATAGCGCGGCCAAGAACCTTGCCTTGAGCTTGATTGCAACAGCCATACGCCGTGAGGCCAGCGCCTTGCGTGCAGCGAATGAGCTTGATCTGGCAGCCGCCAAGGCTAATGGCATGGAGGCAGCGATGCTGGATCGACTCACTTTATCCGACAAGGCTATCGCCAGCATGGCCGAAGGCCTGGAGCAGATCGTCAGCCTGGCCGATCCTATCGGTGAAATCTCGAATATGAAGTACCGTCCCAGTGGTATCCAGGTCGGCCAGATGCGCGTTCCTTTGGGTGTGATCGGCATCATTTACGAAGCACGCCCGAATGTCACTGTGGATGCGGCGGGCCTATGCATCAAGAGCGGTAATGCGACCATTTTGCGCGGCGGCTCGGAAGCCATCCATTGCAATCAAGCCTTGGCGAAGCTGGTCAAAGAAGGCTTGGCCGGTGCAGGTTTGCCTGCCGACGCCGTGCAAATAGTTGAGACCACCGATCGCGCTGCGGTCGGCGAACTCATCACCATGCCGCAGTATGTCGATGTGATCGTGCCGCGCGGCGGCAAAGGTTTGATCGAGCGCCTGATGCGTGAATCCAAAGTGCCGATGATCAAGCATCTGGACGGCATTTGTCACGTGTATATCGACGATAAAGCCGATTTGCAAAAAGCTCTGGATGTCGCCTTCAATGCCAAATGCCATCGCTATGGCACCTGCAATACCATGGAGACTTTATTGGTCGCGTGCGGAATCGCCGATCAAGTCTTGCCGAAACTTGCAGAGCTATATGCCGCTAAAGAAGTGGAACTGCGTTGCGATGTGGCAGCCGCACAAATCCTGTCCAATTATCCGTATTTGAAAAGCGCCAACGAGGAAGACTGGAGCACGGAATATCTGGCACCGATACTGGCGATTAAAGTCGTGGCCGACATGGATGAGGCAATCACTCACATTAACGATTATTCTTCGAAACACACTGAAGCGATTATTACTGAAGACTATAGCCGTGCGATGCGCTTCTTGCGTGAAGTCGATTCCGCTTCCGTGATGGTCAACGCCTCAACGCGTTTCGCCGATGGCTTCGAATATGGCTTGGGTGCGGAAATTGGTATTTCCAATGATAAGTTGCACGCGCGCGGACCGGTTGGTCTGGAAGGTTTGACTTCACTGAAATATGTAGTCTTTGGACATGGCGAAGTTCGTCAATAGGACACCAATAAATTTTAGGAGAGAGCTATGCTCTGGATCAAAGCGCTACACATCGTTTTCATAGCTTCCTGGTTTGCCGGCTTGTTTTATCTGCCCAGAATTTTTGTCAATCTGGCTATGGAAAAAGAGCCTATGGTCGAAGAACGGCTATTGCTGATGGCGCGTAAGTTATACCGGTTTATGAGTATATTGGCGGTACCAGCGCTGGCTTTGGGCTTATGGTTGTGGCTAGGTTATGGCATCGGTAAAGGGGCAGATGGTATTGCGGGCTGGATGTACGCCAAACTGGTGATCGTGGTTTTACTGATAGGCTATCACCATGCCTGCGGCAGCATACTGAAAAAATTTGAGCAAGGCCGTAACCAGCGCAGCCATGTCTGGTTTCGCTGGTTCAATGAAGTGCCGGTGATTTTGATGTTGATAGCGGTTATCTTGGTGGTAGTAAAACCGTTCTGAACGAAATTTAAGGAGCTATCGATGAACAAAGTCTGTGAATACTATTTCGCACCGCAGTCGCCCTGGTGTTATCTCGGGCATCAGCGCTTTGTCGATCTGGCTAAAAAATATGGCGTTAAGATTGATGCAAAGCCTTGTGATTTGGGAAAAGTATTCGTGGTTTCTGGCGGCTTACCCTTAGCCAAGCGCGCACCGCAACGCCAGGCGTATCGGCTAGTTGAGATGCAACGCTGGAGCGATGAATTGAAACTGCCTATGCATATGCAGCCAACTTTTTTCCCCGTGAGTGCTGATCCGGCAGCATTGATGATCATCGCGGCGCAACTGGCACATGGCAGCGACGCGGGCATAAATCTCGCCGGTGCGATCATGCGTGCGATCTGGGCCGAGCAAAAAAATATTGCTGATGCAGATACCCTGGCAGGTCTGGCATTTGATTGCGAGTTGGATGGAAAATCTTTGCTGAAATCTGCAGAAACTGCCAGCGTGCAAGCGGAGCACGATAGATTTACCAATGAAATGATTGCTGCCAATGGTTTTGGCGTACCTTGGTTTGTTTACAAGGGCGAAAGCTATTGGGGTCAGGATCGACTGGATTTTTTGGAGAAAGCATTTCAGAAATAGTTTTAAATATTTTGCACTACCTCGATCAGCGCGGTGCTGACGAGCTTAACTTGAAACACTACGGATAAAAGGTTCACCATGAAAACACGTTACTCATTTTTTTGCCCTTGCCCACGCGGTTTGGAAGTGGCACTCGCCGAAGAACTCACTGAAATCGCTCAGCTCAACAAGACGCTCC
>JAZJYB010000196.1:3484-7488 GCA_040390685.1 Pseudomonadota bacterium
CACGTACATACTCAGGTGCCAGGCGGTGTGCATTGTTCCGGCGAGATTGGCGACGCCTATCGCATCAATCTGTATTCACGCATCGCTTCGCGTTGTCTGCTGCGCATGGCGCATGCTGGCTACATCAACGAGAACGATATTTACGATCTCACTTTAGAGCAGCCGTGGGAAGATTGGTTTGGCTATCACCACACCATACGCGTGGACGTCACCGGGATTAAATGTCCGTTAAAAAGCCTGGAATTTGCCACATTAAAAATCAAGGACGCGATCTGCGACCGTTTCCGCGACCAGTTCACGCAACGTCCATCGGTCGATACCAAGATGCCAGATATGCGCATTGTCGGCTTCCTGGACGCACGCAATTTCACGGTGTATCTCGATACCTCAGGTGAAGCCTTGTTCAAGCGAGGCTGGCGCTTAGAGACTGGCGATGCGCCTTTGCGCGAGAACCTCGCCGCCGGCCTGTTGCGTACCGCAGGCTGGAAGCCAGGCATCCCCTTGCTTGACCCTATGTGCGGCTCTGGCACCATCTTGATCGAAGCGGCGCAAATGCTCGCTGGCATTCCACCTGGCTTACATCGGGAATTTGCCTTTGAAAAATTTGGTAGTTTTGCTGAAGACGAATGGCAAGCGATTAAAGATCAGGTAAAGTTAAATCCGCTTCCAGCCGAACCGTCCATTTTCGGTAGCGATATTTCAGGTGATGCGATCGTCATGACGCGCAATAACTTGAATAAGGCGGGCATCAAATTCGACGTGCCACTCAAACAAATCGAGGCGCAAGAAATCAAACCGCCTACTGAAACACCAGGCATCTTGCTGACCAATCCACCATACGGTGAACGTATCGGTGTTCGTGGTGATAGCAGTATCGAACCTGATGAGATGGCGAAAGATTTTTTCACCGCGATCAGCACCACATTGAAGCAAAGATTCGCTGGCTGGAGTGTGTTTCTGTTCACTGCCGATTTGAGCTTGCCTAAAATGTTGCGTCTGAAAGAATCACGCAAGACGCCATTTTTTAACGGTGCGCTGGAATGCCGCTTGTTCCGTTTTGATATGGTTTCTGGCTTTAATCGCCGTGAAGAAGCTAAGCCAAAATCAGATGCATAGTAAAGCAGCGCATGAGTAAGTCGCCCAAATTGTCTAGCGCTGCATTGGCCACCTTGCTTGCAGCCTTAGCCATGCTGGGGCCGTTCTCGATTGATACTTACTTACCTGCGTTTCCCGCTATTCGCTTGAGTTTGTCGGCCAGTGCCATCGAGGTGCAGCAAACTTTGACCGCCTACCTGCTGTCATTTTCCGTAATGACCTTATGGCACGGTGCGCTGTCGGATGCCTTTGGCCGGCGCAATGTGATCCTGGTGGCGCTTGCCGTGTTTGCTGTCGCTAGTTTTGGCTGCGCCTCGGCGCACAGTATTCACTACCTGTGGGGTTTCCGGATTTTGCAGGGTGTTTCGGCTGGTGCCGGCATGGTCATCGGGCGCGCAATTATCCGCGACCTGTACGAGGGCGCACCGGCAGAGCGCTTGTTGTCCCTGGTGACTATGATATTTTCTATCGCCCCGGCCATCGCGCCGATACTCGGCGGCTGGGTTGTCAGCTATTTTAGCTGGCGCAGTATTTTTCTCATCTTGTTCGCGTATACCCTGATCTTATTGTGGGCCTGCTACAAGCGTCTGCCAGAGACATTGCCAGTCGAAAAACGCCAGCCATTTAGCGCGGAATTTCTTTGGCAAAGCTATAAAAATGTTTTCAAGTCGCCTTTGTTTCATCTCAAGGCGGGTACCATCGCCTGCAATTTTGCCGGCCTGTTTTTATATGTATCCGCCGCTCCGGCATTTATTACGCAACATCTCAAACTCGGCCCCGCTCAATTCGGTTGGCAGTTTATTCCTTCTGTCGGTGGAATTTTTTTAGGTGCCTTGGCCGCCAATCGTATGGCCGGTAATTTAACTGTCTGGAAGCAAGTCACAATAGGATTTGTGTTTCTGGTTGGTGCAGCACTGTGCAATGTCGTGTTTCACTTTTTCTTTGCGGCGATGTTGCCTTGGTCAGTCATTCCTCTATTCTTTTACTGCTTCGGCATGTCGATGGTGGCGCCAGGTGCGACCTTGCTGGTACTCGATCTGTTTCCGACGATCCGCGGTATCGTGGCCTCTTGCCAGTCGGCGATGGTGACGCTGCTCGGCGCAGTTGTTGCAGGCGTGCTTGCGCCCGCGCTGGATTACTCAGCGTTAAGCTTGGCGATCGGTCAGTTAGCCTTTGCCTTGATAGGAATGACGCTGTGGTACACCGGGCGCGTCTACTGGCGTTCGATGACGGCGCAGAAGCAAAATGCCTGGGAAACCGTTGGCTAGAATTCACTTTCGTTCATCGCTCAATAAAAATCCGCAGTGGCTTAGAAACCACAAATAAATTCGTTAAATTATTGATTTTTCCTCAGTCATCAAACTGTCATTTTCGCTAGGTATAGTGCTGATTGTCATTGGATCGTAACGTATTGGTTCGAGGCTTTAAAGAAACCTGAAGAAACTTATTTTGTTGCATTGATTTGTATTGCGGCAAAACCTATTTATTAATTTTTTGGATATATGAATATGAAAAAATCATTACTTGCACTTGCTCTGATGAGTGCCTTCTCTGGTGCCGCTTTGGCGCAATCGTCAGTAACTGTGTACGGTATCGTTGATCTTGGTGTTGCCTACAAGGATGCTGGTGCAGCTAAGCTGACTTCGTTGGACAGTGGCTTGAATTCAACATCGCGCCTTGGTTTCAAAGGCGTTGAAGCCTTGACTAGTGATTTGAATGCAAATTTCAATCTGGAAATGGGTTTGAAATCTGACACTGGCGCAACGGATGCGGACTTATTCGCCCGCGGTGCATGGGTTGGTTTGTCTGGTAAAGATTTCGGTGCAGTGAACTTAGGCCGCCACAAATCTCTGACTTACATTTATGGTGCGGCGATTGATCCGTTTATGGATGGTTTGTTGGGTAAAACTGATCTGCTATTTAAGATCAATAATGTACGTAGCAACTCAGTGACTTACATTTCCAATAGTTTCTCCGGATTTTCTGTCGCTGCACAATATGGTTTCGGTGAAGTCGCAGGCAGTGGCACAAAAAATAGCGTCACTAGTGTAGCCGGTGCCTATACAAATGGCCCTTTGTTGGCGAATGTTGTTTGGGATCAAGTTAAAGATATCAATGGTAATACGGCAGTTGGTGGCGAGAAGTTGTTGGCAGGCGTTTCCTATGATTTGGGCAAAGATTTTTTCGGTATCAAATTGAATGCCATGTTCCAGGAAATCAAGGGTTCAACCAGCTTGACTAACTTGAACGAAACAAAAGAAGACCAGTATGTGCTGGGTGGCTCTATCAAAAATGGCGCGAGCACTTTTATCGGTAGTTATACTTCAACCGACGTAAAAACATCGGTTAATGCAAATACCACTCGTGTTGCCTTGGGTTACATTTATGAACTTTCAAAGCGCACTAATTTATACGCTTCTCTTGCGCACGTAGAAAATGAAAAGTCGGTCAAAATCTTGGCTGACGCCAACGGTGCAACCGCAAAATTGTTTAACGTTGGTATTCGTCACAAGTTCTAATCGGCATCAGGTGCTAGCCTGACGATTTTAATTTGAAAAAAGGGAGAGCTGAATGCTCTCCCTTTTTTTTCTTACAATTACTGCAAAAAAGACTAAAATTTAGAAGAGCCCTGTTTAGTTTTTTGATTTGTAAATGTTGTAGGAGAAATAAAATGAAAAAAATTCTTTTTGGTTTAATGCTGACAAGCATGATTGCTTCGTCAGTAACGGTATTTGCCGGTGAAGCCAAGGTGAACTGGCAAGACCCAGAGAAATACACCGACATACGTCCAAGCAATGAATCACGCGATAGTTTTAAAGAAAAGGTATTCAAAGAATTCAATGCCATGTTTGCATCTATGGCAAAAAGACTGCCTGACGGCTATCAAATGGAAGTCACCGTGACTGATC
>JAZJYB010000197.1:0-9569 GCA_040390685.1 Pseudomonadota bacterium
ATGACGTAATTCAGGTATTTAAATTCCACTCTGAATAATTCGACAAAATTGCGCCATTGTTGAAGATTTCAGTCGAAAAACGCTACAATGCCGCAACTAATGCCTAGCGTCGATCATCAATAATTAGATAACAAGACAAGCACATGAAGCTACATGCAACCAACACTCAGCAGTATCAAACCGTCACTGGCTACGATGACGATGGGGTTGAATTCAACGCCCGACGATTTACCACTAGCCTGCTCGTGTTACCCGAAGTTTCACCTATGCCATGGCCAGTCAGGCATTTTGATGATTTAGCTACCGAGCATTTTGAACAAATTGCGGCGACCTTACCTGATGTGGTCATCCTCGGCACCGGTAACAAACAGCGTTTCGTTCACCCGAAGTTAATCGGCTCGCTGACCTCGAAACACAAAGGTGTGGAATGCATGGATAACCAGGCAGCGTGTCGCACCTATAACATTTTGATGGCTGAAGGGCGAAAAGTGGCGCTGGCCTTGATTATGGAAGTTAAATGAAATCAAGCTCGCACTCTCCTTTCGATTCACCCCGTGTTCTCTGGTCACTCGTCATCGGTTTTTTGTTGGTATGGTTTTATATGCTGGGCGCACGCACGCTGGTGCCTACCGATGAAGGTCGTTATGCCGAGATGGCGCGAGAAATGGCAGCAACCGGCGATTGGATAACTCTACGACTCAACGGCATTAAGTACTTTGAAAAGCCGCCGCTGCAAACCTGGATGAACGCACTCACCTTTGAGTTGTTTGGCCTGGGAAATTGGCAGGCGCGCTTATGGACAGGCTTATGTGGATTGCTCGGGATTGCATTAGTAGTACATACCGGGCGAAAAGTTTTTAATCTCAGAGTTGGAATCATTTCAGGCCTTATTTTGGCTTCGAGCTTGATGTGGTCGGCCGCCTCACATTACAACTCGCTTGATCTCAGCGTCGCCGCAATGATGGCCATCAGCCTGTGTAGTTTATTACTCAGTCAGCGTGATGATGCGTCAAAATCTGAACAAAGAAATTATATGCTGCTGTGCTGGATAGGTATGGCGCTGGCGGTCATGACCAAAGGATTGATTGGTATTGTGTTGCCGGGCGGCGTGTTATTTGTGTATACCTTTGTTGCGCGCGATTGGAGCATATGGAAGCGGCTGCATATGGGCAAGGGATTGTTAATTTTCTTTGCCATCGTTAGCCCATGGTTTATTTTGATTGCATTAAAGAACCCTGAACATCCGCAGTTTTTTTTCATTCATGAACACTTGCAACGTTTCACCAGCAATGTACATAAACGCTATCAACCTCCGCACTTTTTTGTTGCAGTGCTGGCCTTGGGAATCTTGCCATGGTTGGGTTTGCTGTTGCAAGGACTTTGGTCGGGCGTAAAAAAAGAAACTGCCGGATTTCAAGCCAAAAAAATGCTCTTGGTCTGGACTCTGTTCATTTTTGTTTTTTTTAGTATTTCAAATTCAAAGCTGATAGGTTACATATTGCCGATCTTTCCTTCGCTAGCCATCCTGATCGCCTGTCAGATCGAAACCGCATCAAGTAAAACGCTACGATTTGCTGCGGGTCTCTTCACTTTAGCCGGTTTGGCCGGGCTAGCCTATGCGCTGATGGCGTCGACAAAGATCGCAACGCTAGACATTCCGGCAGTTGAAAGGGCTTTAAATCAGGCGTTCTTGCCTTGGTTAGTGGTGGCCTGTGTTGTGATATGTTTAGGTGGTATTTTGGCGATCATCATTGCTCCACGCGGAAAAGACAGTGCCTTGATCGGCCTGGCCGTGAGCGGCTTTCTGGCAGGGCAAATCTTAATGCTAGGCTATGAACCCTGGGGGCAATATCGCGCGGGTTTGCAATATGTCAAAGCCATCCAGGCAGAATTGAAACCCGATTCACCAATTTATTCTGTTGGACAGTACGAACAATGTCTTCCTTTTTATTTGCGTCGTACACTGACCCTGGTTGAGTTCCCCGATGAACTTTCATTTGGATTGGAACAGCAACCGGAATTATGGATAGAAAAACGTGAAGACTTTGTAAAGAAATGGCGCGCTGATGCGGCCGGCGGCATCGATTCTATCGCCATCGTGAGGGCGTCAATTTATCAAGATTTTTTGCAAGACGCTCTTCCTATGCGCATCATTGGGCAAGACAGCAAACGAGTCATAGTCTCCAACAACATCGCATCTTCAATAACTAAGTAAATATGAATATTGGTACTTTTGGTTTTATCCTCACAGGAATTTTCCTCAATGCGACAGCGCAATTGTTGCTTAAAAAAGGCACGAATGCTATCGGCGCGATTCATCTGACGGCAGAGAATTGGTTTTCGATAGGTGTGCAACTGGCAACCCAATTGCCTATCATCGGTGGCCTTACTTGTTATGTCGTCTCGGTCCTGGTTTGGATCATAGGATTGTCTCGCGTGGATGTCACGATTGCGTATCCCTTATTGTCTATTGGTTATATCGTCAATGCCATAGGCGCGTGGTATTTTCTTGGTGAGATGTTGTCACTACAAAGGATGCTGGCGATCGCTGTGATCATCATAGGTGTTGCCCTGTTAGTCAAAAGTTAGTGAAGAGTTAACGAAGCTTAATGTTTGTAATTTTAAAATGCTATCCCTAGAAAATTGGACAATTCAATGACAACAGCACTGCCTTTTCTACCCTTCACAAAACCAACAATGGACGAGGAGACCATCGCAGCGGTGGCCGATGTCCTGCGCTCTGGCTGGCTGACTAGCGGCCCAAACGTCAAAGCGCTAGAAGAAAAATTATCCGAATATTTTGGTGGGCGTCCAGTGCGCACTTTTAACTCCGGCACCTGCACCATGGAGATCGCCTTGCGTATCGCCGGTATCGGCGCTGGTAACGAAGTGATTACCACGCCAAACTCCTGGGTGGCCACGGCCAATGTCATCATCGAAGTCGGCGCCACGCCAGTGTTTGTAGATATTGATGCGAAAACGCACAATATCGATCTGGATAAATTGGAAGCGGCAATTACTCCACGCACCAAGGCGATTATTCCTGTGCATATGTGCGGCTTGCCTTGCGATATGGATAAGCTGTATGCAATAGCTGAGAAATATAAATTGCGCGTAGTCGAAGATGCCGCACAAGCCATAGGATCAACTTGGAAAGGTAAGCGCATAGGCGCATTTGGTGATTTTGCATCGTTTAGTTTTCAGGTCAACAAAAATATCATGACTGGCGAAGGTGGCTGCCTGGTGTTAAACAATGCGGAAGAAGCTAAGCTCGCGGAAAAGTATCGCCTGCAAGGTGTTACTCGCAGTGGTCTGGATGGCATAGATGTCGACGTCCTCGGTGGCAAATACAATATGACCGATATCGCCGCAGCCATAGGCCTGGGGCAGATGAAACGTCTTGATGAATTCAACGCCAAACGCGCAGCGCTGGCCAGACATTATTTCACGCAATTTGGCCCCGAGTTTGAGGCGCAAACTGGCGCAGAATTACCTATCGAGGATTTTGAAAATAGTAATTGGCATATGTTCCATATCGTCTTGCCTGAACGTGTTAACCGCGCATTATTCATGCAGCAAATGCTCGATCTAAGTATCGGGCTTGGCTACCACTATCGCGCAATTCACCTGTTTACCTACTATCGCAATCGCGGCTTCACCGATGGAATGTTCCCGATTTCTGAGCGTGTTGGTAAACAGATTGTGACCTTGCCTTTATTTCCGAGCATGAACGAAACCGATGTAGAAAGAGTCGTCTCTGCGGTAAAATCCTGCCTTTCTTGAATTTGAGCGCATTTAATGAAACCTGAACTTTCGGTAGTCATCCCTGTTTATAACGAAGAGGCAGGCCTTCCACATTTATACGCACGCCTTTACCCGGCACTGGATGCACTCGCAAGCCGTGGCATTTCTTATGAAATCGTGTTTGTAAATGATGGTAGCCGTGACAACACTGCGTCCATGCTGGCGGATCAATATCGTTTGCGGCCAGACGTCACCCGGGTTGTGCTATTCAACGGCAATTACGGTCAGCACATGGCGATACTTGCGGGTTTTCAAGCGACGCGCGGCAATATAGTCGTCACACTCGATGCAGATTTGCAGAATCCACCGGAAGAAATTGGCGCATTAGTCGACAAAATGCACGAAGGCTATGATTATGTCGGCTCTATCCGGCGCAAGCGTCAGGATTCGGCCTGGCGGACTTATGCGTCAAAAATGATGAATAGCGTCCGCGAAAAAATTACGCACATCAAGATAACAGATCAAGGCAATATGCTGCGCGCCTACGGCCGCAATGTTATCGACTTGATTAATCAATGCAATGAAGTCAATACCTTTGTCCCCGCCCTGGCATATACCTTCGCACGTAAGCCGACCGAGATATTGGTCGAACATGAAGAACGTGCAGCCGGCGAATCAAAGTATTCAATATATAGCCTGATACGTCTCAATTTTGATTTGATGACGGGCTTTTCCATCATGCCTTTGCAGATATTTTCTATGCTGGGCATGGTCTTGTCTGTCGCATCAGGTGCCTTAGTGTTACTTTTGCTGGTTCGCCGTTTTATTCTGGGTGCTGAAGCAGAAGGCCTGTTTACGCTGTTTGCCATCGCCTTTTTCATGATGGGCGTTATCTTATTTGGTATTGGTCTGCTAGGTGAATATGTTGGACGTATTTACCAGCAAGTGCGCGGACGCCCTCGTTTTGTGGTGTTAACGGTGCTAGAACATTCCGGTCCCGACCAAACTGAAAGCAACTAAGATGGCTTTCGATACTAACGAATCAAATAACAAGGCCGTCGTCTTTGCCTACCATAGCGTCGGCGTGCGCTGTATCAAGACCTTGTTAGCCAGGGGAATTGAAATTGCATTAGTAGTGACGCATGAAGATAATCCGGCTGAAACGATCTGGTTTGAATCTGTGGCAGATCTTTGTAAAGAACATCGAATTCCGACGGTTTCCCCGGACAATCCAAATTCAGCTGAATTAGCCGCACAAATCGCCGTGATCGCCCCTGATTTCATTTTCAGTTTTTATTATCGGCACGTGCTGTCGACCGATCTTTTGGCATTGCCAAAACGCGGCGCCTACAATTTGCACGGCTCATTATTGCCAAAATATCGTGGCCGCGTTCCTGTGAATTGGGCGGTCTTGCACGGAGAAACCGAGACTGGCGCAACCCTGCATGAGATGGCGCTGAAACCTGATGCCGGTGGCATCATTGCACAATGCTCTGTCCCCATTTTGCCGGACGATACCGCGTTCGAAGTATTTGGCAAATTGACCGTCGCAGCAGAGCAAATCTTGTGGGCTAGCCTGCCATCATTGCTTGATGGTTCAGCCAAAATACTTGAGAACGATCTCAGCAAAGGCAGCTACTTTGGCGGCCGTAAACCTGAGGATGGACGGATTAACTGGGCGCTGCCTGCTCAGCAAGTTTATAACTTGCATCGCGCAGTCGCACCGCCCTATCCAGGTGCATTTACCGAATTAGCCGGGAATACCTATGTGATTGGCAAAGCACGCCCCAAGGCTTGTGTGTAGTGGATAATGTCATATTTGGCGTGTGTGGCGATGGTCGTGCGCTCCATATTATTGAATTATTATCGAATGGCAAAGTGGTCTCAGCATCTGAACTTCAGACGCAGCTTTCGGCCCAAGATTCAGCGCAAGATTTAGCCCAATAATCAGCAGTAACATTTTTACAATAAAGAAATTATCATGAAAAAAGTCCTTATCCTCGGCGTGAACGGTTTTATCGGCCATCATTTATCCAAGCGCATTCTTGAAACAACAGAATGGGAAGTTTACGGGATGGATATGCAAACTGATCGATTGGGTGATTTGCTTGATCACCCACGCATGCATTTTTTCGAAGGTGACATCACCATCAATAAAGAATGGGTTGAGTATCACGTCAAGAAATGTGACGTCATCTTGCCGCTGGTTGCAATTGCCACGCCATCGACCTACGTCAAACAGCCATTGCGCGTATTTGAACTTGATTTCGAAGCCAATTTACCTATCGTTCGCTCGGCCGCCAAATATGGCAAACACTTGGTATTTCCGTCGACCTCTGAAGTGTATGGCATGTGCCATGATGAAGAGTTTGATCCGGAAAATTCCGAATTAATCTGCGGCCCAATCAACAAGCCACGCTGGATTTATTCTTGCGCCAAACAACTGATGGACCGCGTGATCTGGGGTTATGGCATGGAAGGCCTTAATTTCACCCTGTTCCGCCCTTTCAACTGGATTGGTGCTGGCCTCGATTCTATCCACACCCCAAAAGAAGGTAGTTCACGCGTCGTGACACAATTCTTTGGTCACATCGTTCGCGGTGAAAATATTTCCCTGGTTGACGGTGGAGCACAAAAACGTGCATTTACCTATATCGACGATGGTATCGATGCATTAGTTCGCATCATCGCAAATAAAGACGGCGTTGCCAGCGGCAAAATCTACAATATTGGCAACCCTACTAATAACTTCTCAATTCGCGAATTGGCGCACATGATGCTGACACTGGCCGCAGATTATCCAGAATACGCAGAATCAGCCAAGAAAGTTCAATTGATCGAAACGACTTCTGGCGCGTATTACGGTACTGGTTATCAAGACGTACAAAATCGTGTGCCGAAGATCACCAATACCTGCGAAGAATTAGGTTGGGCACCGACTACGACAATGAAAGACAGTATGCGCAATATTTTCGATGCCTACCGTAGTCAGGTAGCCGAAGCCCGCGCATTGATGGACTAATTAGGATCGCATGCCTTCTATTGTTTTAAAAATTGATGTCGACACTTATCGTGGCACTCGTGAAGGCGTACCTAATCTGGTGCGCCTGTTAAAGCAGCACCAAGCCGGTGCCACTTTTTTATTTTCCCTCGGTAAAGATCATACGGGATGGGCGCTACGTCGCGCGTTCCGGCCGGGTTTTTTTAAAAAAGTATCGCGCACTTCGGTCGTGGAACATTACGGCATCAAAACACTGATGTATGGCGTATTCTTGCCGGCGCCAGATATTGGTAAAGAGTGCGTCGAAGAGATGCGTGCAGTGCGCCGTGCCGGTTTTGAATGTGGCATACACACCTGGGATCACGTGGTCTGGCAGGATAATGTCAGGGTTCGCGATGCGCGCTGGACGCAGGGACAAATGCAGCAAGCCTTTGATCGCTTCCAGCACATTTTTGGCACTGCGCCAAAAACCCATGGTGCCGCCGGTTGGCAAATGAACCAACATGCCTTTGCTCAACTTGATAGCTATGGAATGAAATATTCCTCCGATGGCCGGGCCAAGCTCAAAGACAATGGCACGCTCGAAAATCAGGCTGCCGGACCATATCGCTTGGAAATAGATGGTGCAACACTGCCATGTGTGCAGATGCCGACTACGCTTCCCACCTTGGATGAATTGCTTGGCCGTGAGATCGAAGGTATTGTCATCAATGAGTCAAATATTGCCGATAACATCCTCAAATTGACGGCCGAACCAAGAGACCATGTATTTACTCTGCATGCAGAACTTGAAGGGCAGAAACTTGCCCCCATCTTCAACCAACTGCTGACTGGGTGGCAAGAGCAAGGCTATCAACTTATTTCGATGGCTGACTACTATGTCAGCCTTCAAGAACAGAAGTTGCCAGTCCATCCTTTAACGTGGGAAGAATTACCGGGAAGATCAGGCGAACTGGTGGCATTGGCGTCCTAAATGCTGAGTAGATTTGATTGGCGTATTACTTAAATATCAGGAGATAACATTGGTCGATCGTCCATCCGCAGTAAACTGCGTGGTACCGAATTTTTCAGCGGCAATGACCGGTGCTTTTCCGTTTCAATTGAGTGACTACCTTGGCAAAACGCTGGTCATTTACTTTTACCCCAAAGACAACACGCCTGGTTGCACCACAGAAAGCATTGCTTTTCGTGAACTTCACGAGAAATTCCTGGCTAAAAACGTACTTGTTTTTGGCCTGAGTCGCGACAGTATCCGTTCACATGAGGGCTTTAAAGCGAAGTTAGATTTACCTTTTCAACTGATTTCAGATCCAGAGGAAGTGGTTTGCACACTGTTCAACGTCATGAAACTAAAAAACATGTATGGAAAACAGCTGAGAGGCATAGAACGCAGCACATTTATCATTGACGGCAACGGTACATTAGTGAAAGAATGGAGAGGAGTAAAAGTAGTTGGTCATGTTGATGAAGTGTTGGAATTTGTGAGCGCACAAGCATAATTGAAATCCCAATTTATTCATATTCAAGTCGTTACTGATGATCACTTCTCGATCTTCAATAGCGGCTTTTTTTATTTTTAAGCTCACACACTTTTTATAAGAGGTTATTGATGCCCCTGCCAAAAATGCCGACTAAACCAGCGGCTCTGCTGTCTCCAAAAGACTATCCCAAAGCAGACAAAAATAAGTTTGTAAAACCCAACCTGGTTGCGACAAAAGTCGTGACTTCTAAGAACACTGAAGTTGCAACAAAAGCCAAAGCGACTTCACCAGCTGTCGTAAAACCCATTCACACCCCTACTGCGCCGACTCCGCGCGGCAAAAGCAATATTACAAAAATTGCCGAAAAACCTGTACCAGTCGCAGCGGCCACAAAGGGGCATGATAGCTCAGTAAAATCCCGGATCAGTCGTGCGGCGGATAAGGCCGGCATTACCAAGTTATTCGTACTTGATACCAACGTCTTAATGCATGACCCTTCGTCGCTGTTCAGATTTGAAGAGCATGACGTTTACTTACCTATGATCACTTTAGAGGAACTCGATGATCATAAAAAAGGGATGACGGAAGTTGCGCGTAACGCAAGACAGATATCGCGTTCACTTGATGCCCTGGTTGGTGACATTGATCATAACGACATAGAAAAAGGCATACTCCTTTCTAAACTCGGCAATAAAGACGCTAGGGGGCGTCTATTTTTCCAGACTAAACTGCAAGGTGGCACCCTTCCGCAAGGACTACCGCAAGGTAAGGCAGACAATCAGATTTTAGGCGTGGTTCGTGCGCTTGAGACAGAGTTTTCAGGTCGCCCTGTGGTTCTTGTATCCAAAGACATCAACATGCGAATTAAGGCTCGCGCCTTGGGTTTGCCAGCTGAAGATTACTTCAATGACCATGTACTAGAAGATTCCGACTTGCTTTACACAGGGATCGTGCAACTGCCTGAGGATTTCTGGAATAAACATGGCAAGGGAATGGAATCCTGGCAAGAAAATAAAGCCGGCATCAGCACAACTTTTTACCGACTTACTGGCCCGCTCATACCTAGTTTGCTGGTCAACCAATTTGTTTATCTCGAACCAAAAAACGGCGAGTCTTCATTTTACGGCCAAGTTAGACAAATTAATGGCAAGACAGCAGTACTGCAAACCTTACGTGATTACGGCCATCCTAAGCACAGCGTCTGGGGAGTCACCTCACGTAATCGGGAGCAAAATTTTGCACTCAATTTATTGATGGATCCAGAATGTGACTTCGTCACTTTGCTAGGTCAGGCCGGTACCGGGAAAACCTTGCTGGCGTTGGCCGCCGGTTTAGCGCAAGTA
>JAZJYB010000198.1:0-1668 GCA_040390685.1 Pseudomonadota bacterium
ACTTGGGGTCCTTTTATGAAATAATAGTGTTTGATTACGCTATTTGTACTATTTTATTATTAAGTTCTTAATTTACAGGAGAAGTATATGCGCATTAGTTCATCATCCAAAACTCTCGCAATGTTGATTTCCAGCATTGCATTGATCACAGCTTGCAGCACACCAGTCAAGTTGGATCCAGTTCCGCCTGTCGTCGATAATTCAGCGAAAACAGCGCCTCCTGCGGACACTCGTGCGGTAAATACTGTTGTTGCTCCTGCAATCGATCCATTAAATGACCCAAAAGGTGTTTTGGCTAAGCGCAGCGTATATTTCGACTTCGATCAATATGTTGTTAAGGATGAATTTAAAGGCTTAGTAGAAGCGCACGCAAAATACCTGGTGGCGAACAAAGGTCGCAAGATCTTGATCCAAGGTAATACTGATGAGCGCGGCGGCCGCGAATACAATCTGGCATTGGGCCAGAAGCGTGCTGAGGCAGTTCGTAAAGCATTGGCCTTGTTAAGCGTGCCAGAAACTCAAGTTGAAGCGGTATCTTTGGGTAAAGAGAAGCCAAAAGCAATGGGTAGCGATGAAGCGTCATGGGCTGAAAATCGTCGTGCTGATATCGTCTATCAGTAATCGATATCAATAAAAATATTGTTAAACGATATTTTTAGATAGCGCTTATCGCTCATTAGCGACATCCTGATCGGGCTTTGCAGTATTGCAAAGCCCGAATTGCTTGTGAGCCCAATTTTATATCAATGTATTTTTGCATCTGTATTTTGTGCTCGATTTTTGAATCAGAATTTTCAACCTAATTAGACGGCGTAACCATGAAATTATCTTCTATTGCTCAATACTTGATCGCCGTGCCTTTGGCATTTATGTTGCTTCCTTCAATGGCATCCGCAGGGCTATTTGACGACGAGGAGGCGCGCAGGGCAATACTGGATGTGCGGACTAAGATCGAAGCCTTAAATGTCAAACTCGATAGCAAGCTCGATACCAAAGCGGATAAAAGCAGTGCGCTGGAATTATCGAGCCAAAATGAAACTTTGCGTGCGGAAGTGGCAAAATTGCGCGGGCAGATTGAAGTTCTGGTGAATGATTTGGCAAACACGCAGCGCCGCCAACAAGATTTTTATGTCGATCTGGACAATCGTCTGCGCAAGATGGAACCCAAGAAGATCACAGTTGATGGCAAAGAAGCGACTGTGGAAATCAACGAGCAGCGCGCCTATGACGCTGCCATGTCTTTGTTTAAGGCAGCCGAATATAAAAATGCCAGTGCCGCGTTTGCTAGTTTTATAGCAAATTACCCGCAATCCGTATATGCCGGCGCCGCCCAATATTGGCTGGGTAACTCGTATTACGCGCAGCGTGATTGCAAGAATACGATCGCTTCCTTGCAGACCCTGGTGAAAAATCAAGCCGATCATCCCAAAGCGCCGGACGCCATGTTGTATATCGCAGGTTGCCAACTAGAGCTCAAAGACAAGGCCGCCAGCAAGAAAACTTTAGAGGCCGTCATGGCGAAATTCCCAGACACTGAAGCGGCACAAGTTGCGAAGAGCCGCATGTCCTCGGTAAAATAATCCAGAGGCCTGATTGACAGGCTGAGCTAAACCCCCTATAATTTCGTTCTTTCGGGTCGTTAGCTCAGCTGGTAGAGCAGCGGACTTT